>NZ_SCTN01000306.1 GCF_004297345.1 Aquabacterium sp.
GCGCCAAGCGGGCCAGCGTGCGCACTGGTGGCAGCCGCCTTGAGGATATTCCCGGTGTGGGGCCGAAGCGTCGCGCCAGGTTGCTGCAGCGATTTGGCGGCGTACGCGGCGTAGCATCGGCCAGTGTGGAAGAGCTGGCCAGCGTCGAGGGCATTTCCCGTGAGTTGGCCGAGGAGATCTATCGTGCATTACGTTGAAATAGCCAATGGCAAGTTGCTTCGGCGGGCGGTGTCGCACGGCCTGTGGTTTGCCGTCGCCTTTGGCGTGGTGGGATGCAGCTTGCTTGGCAAGAAGGACGATTCGACGGGCGCGGCCACGAAACCCAGCGTGCCCGCGGTGAACGCACCGCCGCCCGCGCCAACGACGGTGAACACATCCAAGGGGCCGATCAAGCTCCCGGTTCCCAATACGCCCAAGAGCTGGGCCGATGCACGATTGCAGGCCGCCAACCGCATGGTCATGGCCAACCCGGATGTCATTTACACAAACAAGCCACCAGACATCCTGTTGGCCATTCCGGTGCTGACCATCGAGCTCAATGGCGATGGCAGCATCAAGCACATCGCCGTCATGCGTTATCCCAGCCAGGCACGTGAAACCGTGGACATGGCCATGGCAGCGGTGAGGCGGGCAGCACCCTTCGGTGATGTCAGTCGCTTGCCCAAGCCCTGGAAGTTCAATGAGACCTTTTTGTTCAATGCGGACAAGAAGTTCAAGCCGATGACGCTGGATCAGCGTTGAAGCGCCCTGTTACGGGGCACAATGCAGCCATGTTCTGGACTTTGCCCACCCTGCTCACATGGGCGCGGATCGTTGCGATTCCGCTGATCGTGGGCGTTTTCTACCTGCAGTGGCCGATCGCCAAGATCAACTTGTTCGCGAGCGCGCTGTTCGTGGTCGTTGCCTTGACCGATTGGCTGGACGGCTGGCTGGCCCGGCGGCTGAACCAGACCTCTTCCTTCGGCGCCTTTCTGGATCCGGTGGCAGACAAGTTCCTGGTGTGCGCATCCTTGCTGATCCTGCTGGAGTTCAAGCGTGTAACCGCGCCTGTGGCACTGATCATCATCGGGCGTGAAATCGCGATCTCTGCCTTGCGTGAGTGGATGGCACAGATCGGGGCATCGCGCAGCGTGGCTGTCCACATGCTGGGCAAGCTCAAGACTGCAGCGCAGATGGCGGCCATCGTGTTGTTGCTGTACGACGGCGATATCGGTGTCGGCCTTCATACCCATGTACTGGGCACGTGGCTCATCTACGTGGCTTGTGGTCTGACCATCTGGTCCATGGCCTACTACCTTCAAAAGTCCCTGCCCGATATCCGCGCCAAGGCGCGTTGAATGAGTTTCGATTAACTCTAGGCTGGCGCTTTGGGCCTTCATCGCTTGCGGGCTGTCAAGCGTGCATATCCGCGTCTTCCTCAGGTAGGCCACTCAGACGATTGGGCATAGAATTATTTTCCCCGGTCTTCTGCCGGGTCGAGCTGTCCTTACGGTGCTGTCCCCGACCGACTTAGCGCTGCAAGCACGCCAGGATTTTGGAACTCATTTCGTGGCATCTTTTTGAGGGGATTTTTCGTGAACAAGTCCGAGTTGATTGAACACATTGCCCAGCAAGCCGACATCTCCAAGGCAGCCGCTGGCCGGGCCCTGGATGCGGTGATCGGTGGCGTGTCCACCACACTGAAGAAGGGTGGCAGCGTGTCGCTGGTGGGTTTTGGCACCTTTGCCGTGAGCACCCGAGCGGCCCGTACGGGGCGTAACCCGCGTACTGGCGACGCCATCAAGATCAAAAAAGCCAAGGTGCCTAAATTTCGTCCGGGCAAGGCACTGAAAGACGCGCTGAACTGAGGCTAGAATAGCGCCTCGTTCAAGTTGTCGGGTGCTTAGCTCAGTTGGTAGAGCGGCGCCCTTACAAGGCGTAGGTCGGGGGTTCGAGCCCCTCAGCACCCACCACCGACAAGTCTGAAAGCAATCAACCACCTCACATCTGTCAGGTGGTTTTTTTGTGCCTGCCTTCCCTCATATCCCGTAGGTGAACTCCATGGGATGAGCCCGTTCTAGACGCTTCTGGCCTTGCAGATAGCGAATCATCTGATCAACCTTGTAGCGTGCCAGCGGCCATGGGCCAAAGCCGGACTCGGTGTTCACGTGGCCCGCCTCGCCTAAATTGTGGAATCCCGCTCCCCAGCGGTCTGCCCACAGGCGGGCGCGCTCCAATGGCATCCAGGGATCATTCTCGCTGCCTACTACGGTGGCATTCAGGCACAGTCCATCGTGAGGCAACTGTTCCGTCAGTTGAAACTTGACAGGGTCTGCCGGCGCCACCATCAGGGCGGCGCAGATGCCATCCGCGCGGTCACCCGTGCGGGCTTGCGCCAGGGCCTTTTGCGCGGACAGGTAGTGAGCCAATGCCAGGCACCCGAAACTGTGCGCCACGGCGATCCACTGCGTATCCGGGGCATGGCGAGCCAAGGTGTGGTCGATCTGGTTTGACCAACTTTGCAGATCCGGCGTGTCCCAATTTGCCTGCGTCACGCGTACGGCGCCTCTGTATTGGGTTTGCAGCCAGCTTTGCCAGTGTCCGTGGCCGCTGTTGCGCAAGCCAGGAATGATCAACACCCTGATGCTTTTGCTTTGGGGCTTGCCTTGAAAGCAGCTCAACAGGGATGTGGTCTGGCTGGTCATGTCGGCAACCTTACCGAGCGGGCCAGGTTGCGGGAAGCGATGTTTGCGCATGCGTATATGCAAATGTCGGATATGCGATGGCGTATCCATCTGATTTGGTAGCAGCCGTGAATGGCCGATCTGTCATGCACAAATCGCGCAAGTGCATGCGAAATAGATCGTTCTGATTGCGGTGCTGGCTGTCTATCGTTCAGGTCTTCCAGCCAAGACCTGTGTCGATAAGGATCACGCCATGAGCATTGCAGCCACCGCCTGGATTGGCGAACCGCGCAGAGCGCCCGTCACGCAATGGGTCAAGCCTGCCTTGCTTCCAGAGCCCGCGGTGGCCGCGCGACCTTCCGTGAACGAGGCGGTGGTGTCCACACTGG
>NZ_SCTN01000307.1 GCF_004297345.1 Aquabacterium sp.
TGCGGTAGAAGCTGGGCTTGAGCTCCAGGTTGTCCTTGATGTGCACAGATGGCGGCAAAAAGCCGACTTCTTGCGCGAACTTGCGGCGAACGCCCTTGATCCGGGTCAGCAGATCGCCACCACGATCCTTGTCGACCAGTTGGATCAGGCGGTAGCCCACTTCCAGGCCCAGGGTGTCCACGGGCTGCAGGTCTTCCCAGGTGGCCTCGCCGTTGGGGTTGGCCACTTCCGAAGCGGGTTTCTCGACCGGCTTGGGTGCGTTGCGAATGGCCTCTTGCTTCAAAGCCAGCTTCCAGGCCCACCAGCCCAGGCCGCCACCAATGGGCAGAAACACGAAGGAAGGCATGCCAGGAATCACGCCCAGCAAACCCAGAATGCCACCTGCCACGCCAATGACCTTGGGGTTCTCGAACATCTGGCCCATGATCTGGGCGCCCACGTCCTTGTCCTTGCCGACGCGAGACACCACCATGGCGGCCGCCACCGAGATCAGCAAACCGGGGATCTGGGCAACCAGCGCGTCACCGACCGCCAGCAACACGTAGGAGCTGGCGGCATCTCCGGGTGACAGGCCGTGCTGCACCACGCCGATCACGAAGCCGCCGATGATGTTGATGAACAGGATCAGGATGCCGGCGACCGCGTCACCACGCACGAACTTCGAGGCACCGTCCATGGAACCGTGGAACTCGGCTTCTTCGCCCACTTCCAGGCGGCGGCGCTTGGCTTCCTTCTCGTCGATCAGGCCGGCGTTCAAGTCGGCGTCGATCGCCATCTGCTTGCCGGGCATGGCGTCCAAGGTGAAACGGGCGCTCACTTCAGCAATACGCTCGGAACCCTTCGTGATCACCACGAAGTTGATGACGACCAGGATCGCGAACACGATCAAACCGACTGCGAAGTTGCCGCCGATCAGGAAGTGGCCGAATGATTCAATCACGTGGCCGGCAGCGCCTGCGCCGGTATGCCCTTCCAGCAGCACGACCCGGGTAGACGCCACGTTCAGCGACAAGCGCAACAAGGTGGTCAACAGCAGCACCGATGGGAAGGCCGCAAAGTCCAGAGGACGAATCATGGTGGCCGCCACCATCATCACCATCAAGGCTGCAGCGATGTTGAACGTGAAAAACACGTCCAGCATGAAAGGCGGCAGTGGCAGCACCATCAAGGCCAAGACGCACACCACAACAAGCGGTGCGGCCATCACTTGCAGGTTCTTGTGCTGGCCACCCAGCACCGACTGGAGCTTCATCACCATCGCATTCATGCTTCAATCTCCGACTCTTCTTGTTCGACCTGGGCCTTCAGCCTGGCTGCGTGCTGTGGATCCAGCTCGGCAGGCACATCCAGATCAGGCAGATTGCCCGGCATGGGCGAACGGCCCGACAGGGCATTGCGCAGTTGGAACACGTAGGCCAGCACCTGGGCCACAGCGCTGTAGAGCGCCACGGGCACTTCCTGGTCCACTTCCGTGTTGGCGTAAAGCGCACGTGCCAGAGGCGGGGCCTCCAGCACGGGTACGCGGTTCTCGACGGCCAGATCGCGGATCCTCAGCGCCAGCAGATCCAGGCCTTTGGCCACCACACGGGGGGCGCCCATCGAGGCCTCGTCGTACTTGAGCGCCACCGCATAGTGAGTCGGATTCATCACAACCAGATCAGCGGTGGGAATGGCGGCGAGCATGCGTTTGCGGGCCATCTCGCGCATCTTCTGCTTGATCTTGCCCTTGACCTCGCCGTTACCTTCTTGCTGCTTGTATTCGTCCTTCATGTCCTGATGGCTCATCTTCATCTTCTCGGCGAAGAGGAACTTCTGCAACGGCCAGTCGATGATGGCAAACGCTGCGATCACCAGCAGCATGGAGCCCAACACTTCACCCAAGGTCACGCCCAGGTCGTGGATGGCGGCAGGCAGAGGTTGAGACAGCAGACCCATCAAACCGGGCCAGGCCTTGTACAAGAACGTGGCGCCCGCCGCGCCCAGGATCAGGCCCAGGGCCGAGGCCTTGAGCGCATCGATCATCTGCTGTTTGGAAAACAGATTGCCGAAGCCGGCGATCGGATTGAGCTTGCCAAAATTGGGATGAACGACCTTGAAGGACATCACCCAGCCGCCTGCCATCACGCTGGCTGCGGCCGAGGCCAGACCGATGCTCAGGCTGAAGGGCACGACGATCATCAAAGCCTCGGTTGCCCACTGGCTCAGGCGATCCAGCATCACATCGTTGTTGGCCACCATGCGGGCGTCAAAGCGCAGACCCGCGTGCAGCAGGGTCTGCATCTTGTCCATCCAGACCGGCGTCAGGCCCATGAGCACGCCAGTGGCCGCCAGGATCACCAGAAAGTGCCCCAGATCCTTGGAGCGAACGACCTGGCCCTCTTCGCGTGCTTTCTGAAGCTTTCGCGCCGAGGCCGGTAATTGCTTGTCTTGGGAACCTTGATCAGACATGGTGTGCGAAGGACTGCTGCTTGATAGGCATTCTTCGCGAGCACCCGGAAATCTTTAGCCAGATAAGAGGGGTGCCCCACACGCTATTCGGCGCGCGTTTTGCCTGACGCAAATGCAGATCGGGCCAAGTGTGAACTGCGTCACGCCTGGCCCGATCAAGCCGAAATTCGCAGAATAGAAAATGAAACTCGGAAAACGAGGAATGAATCCGTAAATTACCCCTATCCAAGGAGCTAGGCGACGCAGCGCCCTCTGCCTGCGTGCTTGGCGCGATACATTGCCTCATCTCCGCGTTTAACCCAATCCGCCAGATCTTCGCCCGATCGCGCTTGCGCCACACCAGCGGAAAACAACACGCGCAGATCGGGATGGGTGGATGACACGACACGCGACGGCATTACTGCCAGAACGCGGTCAAGTACAAGCTTGGCATTCTGTGCATCGGCGTCAGGCAGCAGCACGAGGAATTCTTCCCCGCCCCAGCGACAGACCAGATCGGTCGTTCGCACACCCTGCCTGAGTGCCTCAGCAATGCCTTGAAGTACTTCATCGCCAATGTGGTGCCCAAATTGATCATTCACCTGCTTGAAGTGATCGACATCCAGCAAGGCCAGACAGACAGGTGACACGCTGCGGGCGTGCCTGGCGTGAGCAAAGGCGACCAACTCCAGCATCCGCCGGCGGTTGAGCAACCCCGTCAAGTCATCCGTCATGGCCATTTTCTCGGTCTGGGCCACGAGATCCTTGAGTTCCTTGCGCTGCTCATGAAGCGTCTGGCGCATGCGGCAAAAGTGGCTGAGCAACCATGACATCAGCAGCATGATCGTCGAGGCGCCCAGCGCCGGCACACCGTCCAATCCCATAGAAAAAGTGCCTGGGCTCCATGCTTTCAACAGAATCACGGTCATCAGGGGGAAGACCGCCAGCAGACGACCTGCCCGAATGCACTCGCTGGCAGTAAGACTGAAGGTCCCGAACACCAGCGTCAGACACATGGTCTGTACAGCGGCCGCTCGCGTTTGAGGCACCAGTACATAAGCGCCACACATGCTCAGGATGGCAAATACCATCTGGGCTTGAGTCAACCCCACGTCCTTGAAGCGCAAAGACCAGCCCGCACGAACGGCCACATTGAACAAGGCCACGCCGCCCAGGTTGAAGGCAGCAAGCCATGTCATCCCCAGGGTAGACACTTTGCCGAGCAAAAATGCCATCAAGACGATAGCTGTCCAGACCATGCACACCAGGCTGGCCATCAAGGTGCGACGGAACGCGCGAGCCACACGAGGATCGGCCCCAAAGAAGCTCATGCCGATACCACCTGATTCTTGCCTCGCCGTTTGGCTTGGTACAAGGCCACATCAGCCCGCTCCAGGATATGTGTGAGCAGATCTCCGGGGCATGCCTGAGTCACACCCGTCGAAAAAGTGACGCCACATGCCGGCTCGCCATCGCCGCCAATGACATGGATGAATTGAGCCCTCATGGCATCCAGCATCCGGATGGCGTCATCCAGCGCACACTCGGGCAGCAGGATCACGAACTCCTCGCCGCCCCAGCGCGCGACATGATCTGGCATGGCGAAGTGTTGGGTGAGGTGCTTGGCCAATGCAAGCAGCACGGCATCCCCGGCGTGATGGCCAAACTGGTCGTTGATGCGTTTGAAGTTATCGATATCCAAAATCGCCAGACAGAAGGGGCGTTGATGACGTTTGAAGCGCATCAGCTCTTCCAGCACAGCCGTGTTCATGGCGCGCCGATTCACTAGTCCTGTCAACTCGTCCCGCGCAGCCAGCTCACGCAAATCACCAATCAGTTTGTGCAGTTGGACCTTTTGCTCGTCCAGCTTCTCCCGCCACTCCTTGACCTGCCTGGCCACCGACGAGAACACCGGAAGCGTGAGCGCCGCCATGATGAGGTTGATCGCTTCTTGCGCCACATCAGCCGTATCGGGCCTGCCCAGATAAGATGCCATGAACGCCACGACCAGCATGGCAGCAGCAGCCAAGCCGCAATAGGTTGTCTGGCGAGGCGTCAATTTCGACAGCAAAGCGAAGGTCAAGGCCAGACTCAACAACGGCAAGGTCAGGTTGCGCCCGGCCGGAATCAGAAGATAGGCCAACACGATGGCCCCCAGACCATGCAACACCTGAGGCAGGGTCAACGCGGGATCATCTAGCCGCCGTGTGAGGCCAAACCGTATGGCGATGAAAAAGGTTAGGAAGCCGGCCAGTTCATACGCCATCACGGCGACACCAGCAGACACCGTTGTCAGCCCTTCGGCCATACCCAGTGCAATGGCCATGCACGAAGCCAGGTAAATCAGGCCGGCAATCAATGTGCGCTGCAGCCTGAGTCGCTGTGGAGGATCAAAACCCAATACGCTGACCATCAAGATCGTGAATGACACAAAGGTAGGACTCAGGGCACCACGATGCCCAAAAAAAATAAGCCATGCAAGACTTGCCTGCATGGCATGAGCAAAAAGAGTGAGGAGCTTTGTTTTTGTATGACACCACCACCTGTGCAGGCGCAAACACCCGCCTGCGCAAATACTAGCCCTTTCGGGTGATGGAAGAAATAACGATTGCGGCCATTGACTGACTGAATCTACCGAATGCGTGGACGCGCATTTCAAGCTGCGTAACGCATCATTGGCCGCGCCCTCGGGTTTCCCTGGTATTGGACTGTCTCCCCTCACCCCCGCGTTTTCCCGACCCTTCGTATATCCGGTCAACACCTGGCCGGGAAGGTTAATCAGGCTGCCAGGCGAGGTTCATAACATTCATCGCGCCTGGATGACGGCCCGGATCCCCCGATCTTCGTCGAACGGCTGGGATGCGACGAAGGCCCCCTCAAAAAGTGATTCATTCCTCACTTACATTTAAAATGACACACATTGATCGACACCCAGAATTCGCGCAGACTTCCTCGTTTTCCGTCTGATACCCCAATCTATGTACAAACCGACACGGCACAATCCTGCGGTGATGGTTTGCAGTTCCTCATCATGCTCGTCTCACCCATTCACCTGCGCGTCCTCGCTTCCACGCTAGACATGGAAGGCTTCCAGTCCGAAGCCGCGCTGCGAGCCTGCGGGCTGGATACCATGATGGACGGCCTGGACGAGTCAAACTGGATTCCCCTTGACCTCTACGACCGCCTGATTCAGGCCACCTTGCGTCACACGCAGGTACCGCACTTTGGTTTGCAAGCCGGCGCCAGTCTGGCCAATCAACGATATGGCGTGCTGCCTGCGTTGGTGATGCACATGCCTTACCTGAGGCAAGGGCTGGAGGACGTCATTCGTTTTGCGCCGTTGATGCTGCCCCAAGCCGAAATCGCGCTTCATGAAGCAGGCGATACGGCCAGGATCATCATTTCACCTTGCATCACAGAGGGGCCCAGCGCGCTGTTCAGAATCGAATTTGTGGCCTCGGCCATTCTGCAGATGCTGCGATATGCGGGCGCCGGCAACATGAATCTAAGCCGGCTCAGCTTCAAGCACGCCGCGCCAGCCCATGCAGAAGAATATGCCCGCAGCTTTGGCACCCCTGCCCTGTTTGATGCCAGCGAGAACTGCCTGGCCTTCAGCCGCGACACGCTGGACAAGCCTATTCCCTGGCACGACAAGGTGAGCTACCTCGAGGCCAAAACCAAGGCGGAGTTGGCCCTCAGCACGCTGCAGCGCAACGTGGACCTGATTCAACGTGTCAAGAACGTGCTGGTGGATGCCTTTCCAATAGCACCCACCATTGAAGAGGTCGCCGACAAACTCGGATTGAGTGCCCGAAGCCTGCGTCGACACCTGTCCAGCCGAGGAACCAGCCATACCGAGCTCTTGCGGGAATGCCGACAGTTGATGGCCGAGCACCTGCTGGCCGATACGGGCGTTTCACTCAAGCAAATTGCGGGCGAGTTGGGCTTTTCCTCAGTCACCAGCTTCCACCGGGCCTTCAAGGACTGGACCGGCATGACGCCGCTGGAGTGGCGAGACGTCCGGATACAAGTCAACCCGAATTGAGGCCAGATCAGCAGCCAACTTTTCGCATGGTGTGCGTAGCGTGAGGCCTACCATGCAAACATGGCCGACCTGTCCCCCTATCAGCAGCACGTCCAGAGTCTGCTCGCTCGCAGCCCGGAGCTGGCGCGACTGCTTGTGCACAACACGCAAGAGGCCATGCGTGCTTCCAGTGCCGATCTGGCCATGGCAGCCGATCGCAGTTTGCTGTTTCAGGTCGCCGAAATCGTACAAGCTCAGCGCAGCCCATACGAACACGCGCTCGCCTCTCACATCAAGTCCGAGATTGAAAAACAATCACAGCCGGAATCAAGCAGCCCGTCGCTGACGGTCTTGTCTCTTGATGAGTTGACCTTGGTCGATGAGGCCCAAGCCGAGCAAGAAATCGAAGTCTCTCGGACTGTGCAGTTGATTGATCTGGCGGCCGAGTGGGAACTGCGCGAGCTGCAAGCATTCACCTCAACGCTGCAAGGCGAGACCCGCCTCAAGCCCCAGGACAATCCGGCCCGACCGGCTGTCTTTGCCAAGGCGCTGAGCACGGCCACACGCGAACTGCCCCTCGCAGACAATGAACGCCACATGCTGCTGCGTATCAGCGGCAAGGTGCTGGCCGATCTGCTCAAGGTCTTCTATGCCCAAACCTGCGAAAAGCTTCGCCAACAAGGCTGGAGCCCGCAGGCCTACAAAGCTGTCACAACCCCCAGGGCTGTACCACAATCCGATGTCAATGTGACGCAGCCAGGCGCCTTGCACAGCTTGCTGGAAAAACTGCCCGTGCCCCCACGTGCTCATCAGACACCAGCTTCAGAAGCCTCGCCATCAAGCGATGGACAGCCCGCCTTGACCTTCCAGGCACTCGGCCATGCCTGGCCACCAGGCACGACTCAGGCGCAGACCAACAGTGCACGCTCGTTCTCGGAAGAACAAGTCTTTGACCTGCTCAACAGGCTGTTCGCACAAATGCACCGGGATCAGGAACTTCAACCGGCCATCTGCAACATGATCGACCAGTTGCAGCCCGCCGTGATGCGCGTAGCCAGAAACGACCCACAGGTGCTGCGCTCGGCTCAACACCCAGCCTGGCAACTGATCAACCAACTGGCAGCCTACGCCTCCGGCTACAGCGAATCAGAACAAGCCGACCAAGCAGAGCTAGCTGCCTTCCTGAGCTTCATCCAACCGCGCATTCAGCAACTCGTACGGCCGCCAGGCCCGACTCTGGCCCAGTTGGATGCCACCTTGGCCGATGTGCAGCGCTTCATAGAAGCACAAAGCCAGGCTCAACTGCAGGCCGCACCACAAGCCGTGACCCAACTCCAGGAGGCTGACCTGCGACTCTCGGTGCGCCCGATATTGCTGCAGCAGGTTGAACAGCAACTGGCCACTCACAAGCTCAAGACCAGCATACGCGACTTCCTGCTCGGCCCCTGGGTCGATGTGCTCAGTCGGGTCATGGCATCGATGACACCCGACGAAGACGAAGTCCAAGCCATGATGGCTACCGTGGATGATTTGTTGCACAGCCTTCAGCGCCCCGTCAACATGAGCGAGCGCGAAAGTCTGAGGCAATCGCTTCCAGGGTTGATCGGCCGACTAAAGCGAGGCATGGCCAGCATCGCATTGCCAACCGATCAGCAAGATGCCATCCTCGACGACCTCATGGGCATCCACACCCACCACTTGTTGTCCACCCCAAAAGCCACAAGCCGCCAGGCAGAGCCCAGTGCAGAGGACATCGTGGCCAACATGCGCAAGGAGATGCGGCAGGAAACGCGCGAGCGAAATCAAGCCGACGAACCGTCTGTAGGCCACTCAAGCAGCGCGAGATCCCATCATCCTCAGTTGGTCGATACCAATCTGGGTTCACTGCCCACCGTCCCGATGGCTTATGGCGAAGACATGCACGACATGGCCCGCGCATCCACACCAATGGACTGGGCTGACGCGCTGCAAAAAGGCATGTGGTGCAAGCTGTTCCTGCAAGGGCAATGGACCACTGCTCACCTGCTGTGGATCAGCGCCAACCGCCAGTTCTACATGTTCACCAGCGAACGTGCAGGCCGCATGCACTCCATGACCCGACGCGCCCTGGAGCGCCTCAGAGCAGAAGGCCTGGCAACCGATCTGGAAGACCGCAGCCTGATGCAGCGTGCCGTGGACAGCATGCTGCAGGATCTGCACGACTGATGTCGGTACTTTGTCACGGCGCGCGGCAAGGTCGCTCGTTCATTTCACATGAAGGGACTCAAGGTGACACGCAGGATGGCCGTAATACGCCACAGATGATGGCCCCTTTGGCCACCCATGCAACGCGCACGGCCCGTGCAACAGGCCGCCAAATCAGAAAGGGATGACCATGCACACTCCTCTGGGCCAGACACAGCGAGGCTGACATCATGGACCTTGACACCGCCACCAAGGCCAATGTCGATAACTTGCGCGAACTGCTGCGCAATGCATCGGTCATCCAGGCCAGCCAATACTTCAACGGCCAGGACGTTCAAGTGATCCCATCGCCACCGGATCACAAACTCGGCCAGGTGCTGAGCCGCTACATCGCCATGGTGTTGCTGACCAGCAATGAATTGCGCATCGTGTTCAAGGTGCACTTCAATCCCGAGCAGATCCGCACCTATCGACAAGCCAGAGGCGCCTCGGCCGACGATCTGAGCGACAAGCAACTGATCGATTTCATGAAGGAACTCAGCAACCAGATGGGTGGACGCGTGTGCCGCATCTTCGATGCACACCAGATCGCCATCGGCATGAGCGTCCCCTTGTGCACCCGTGGCATCTACGAGATCTACGCCGACTATCAGCCAAAGAGCGGCGCCATCACCAAGTTCGGCGACTTCTGGCAGCTCAACGGCCCGTTCGACACCATCTACTGCAGCTGCTTCGTTGAGTTGATGGGCAAAGACGACTTCTCCACTGTCAAGGCTGCTGACGAAGTGGCTGAGGAAGGCGAGCTGGACTTCCTATGAACAACCACAACGAACTCATTGCCTCGCACCGTGTGCTCTCCATGCTGGAGAGCGCCTGCGAATACAACGAACAGATCCTGGACAACATCCCCAGCGTGTTCGTCATGCTGAACCAGGACAACAAGGTCATCCGCGCCAACCAGGCCTTCTGCGACCTGGTCGGGTGCACCATGGAAGGCGCGCTGCACCTGGATTTCACGTCGTACTTCACGACCGAAAACGCCGACATCCTGCTGCACCACCTCCAGCATCTGCGCGACAAATCGACCAAAGAATCGAGCGTTCGCATCAAGCTGGAAGTGGCCGGCAATGGCAGCGATCAAGCCGCCAAGCCCTTCTTCTGGCGCGTGTTCAGGCTGGGCCATGTCAGTGATGCAGAAGGCCAGGTCATCTCCCTTGTGGGCGACGATCTGTCCGTGCTGTACCAGTCCGAGCTCAAGCTGATGAGCATCTTCTCCAGCATCCCGCTGGGCCTGATGGTGGTGGACAGCGCCGGCATCGTCACCGAAGTGCTCTCCGAGTATTGCCACGTGCTGCTCAACAAGCATCAACTGGTTGGCACGCGCCTGCAAGACACGCTCAACCGGCACAACCCGGAACTGCACAACGAGATCAAGCAAGCCTTCGACATCCTCGAAGACTGCGCTGGCAAGTTCATGCCGCACTTCACGGCACGCGAAGCCTCCCTGGGCCGCATTGGTCAATTGAAGATCGAAGGTGCTGCTTACTCCGACAAATGGATCAAGCCCCGCTTCCAGCCCATTGCCAAGAACAACACGGTTGACCGCTACATGGTCATCCTGGAAGACATCACCGCGAGCTACCTGGCCCAACGCCAGATCGAGAAGGCCGACATGCTGGGCAAGCAGGCCCAAGCCCTGTATGACTGCGCCATCCGCGATCCGCTCTCAGGCCTCTACACGCGTCTGTTCATGAACGACAGCGTCAGCCGCCTGATTGCCTCGGCCAAGCGCGGCAGCCTGCATGAGCTGGCCATCGTGATGTTCGACCTCGACAGCTTCAAGAGCGTGAACGACACCTATGGCCACGATGCCGGCGACCGCGTCATCCGCGAGTTCGGCCACATCATCCGATGCTGTACGCGTGACACCGATGTGTGTGTGCGTTTCGGTGGCGAAGAGTTCGTGCTGGCCCTGCCCTGCAACAACACCAATGAACAAGGCGGTGCGATCGTCGCTGAACGCATCCGGGCCAAACTGGCTGCCACGCCCATCGACATTGGCGGCGGCAGGACACTGAACGTCACGACCAGCTGCGGCGTGGCCTACTGCCACAAGTCAGACACGCTCGAAACACTCTTGCAGCGATCCGATAAATATCTGTATGTGGCCAAGCACAATGGCAAGAACCAGGTGTGCATTGAATCGGCCGAAGGAGAATGACCATGCCACGGATTCTGGTGATCGATGATGCCAAGACCATGCGCGATACGCTCAAGGATCTGCTGATCCCGAACGGTTTCGAGGTGGTGGAAGCCGAAAACGGCGAGCAAGGCCTGGAGATGATGGGCCAGCATGCCATCGACCTGGTCATCTCCGATCTGAACATGCCCGGCATGGATGGCCTGACCATGTGCAGCCACATCAAGGAACAGGGCTACCATGCCCCGATCTTCATGCTGACCACGCAAACCAGCCCGGAACTGAAGGCCAAGGCCAAAGAGTTCGGAGTCGTCGCGTGGATCGTCAAACCCCACAAGGATGACATCCTGCTGGGCGGCATACGCAAGGTCCTGAAGCTGTAAGCAAAAGGGGCGCCGCGGCGCCCCTTTTG
>NZ_SCTN01000308.1 GCF_004297345.1 Aquabacterium sp.
GCTCTTCCGATCTGATTGACGCTGCTCGCCACTACGCCGTCTGGGAAGACCCTCATCCCAAGCCTTGCTATCTGTTCGCCCTGGTGGCGGCTGATCTGGTGCGCCGCGAGCAACGCATCCGCACCCGCTCGGGCAAGGATCACCTGCTGCAGATCTTCGTGCGCGCCGGTGATCTGGACAAGACCGAACATGCGATGAACTCGCTGATCGCGTCCATCGCCTGGGATGAAGCCCGCTTCAACCTGAGCCTGGATCTGGAGCGCTTCATGATCGTCGCCGTGAGCGACTTCAACATGGGCGCGATGGAAAACAAGGGCCTGAACATCTTCAACACGAAGTTCGTTCTGGCCAACCCTGCCACTGCCACCGATGTGGACTTCGGCAATGTGGAAAGCGTGGTCGCCCACGAGTACTTCCACAACTGGACGGGCAACCGCGTCACCTGCCGCGACTGGTTCCAGCTGTCGCTGAAAGAAGGCCTCACCGTCTTCCGCGACCAGCAGTTCAGCCAGGACATGGCTGGCAGCAAGAGCGCCCGGGCTGTGAAGCGCATTGAAGACGTGCGCACGCTGCGCCAACTGCAGTTCCCTGAGGATGCGGGCCCCATGGCCCATCCGGTGCGCCCTGACAGCTACCTCGCCATCGACAACTTCTACACGGCCACCGTGTACGAAAAGGGCGCCGAAGTTGTGCGCATGATGCACACGCTGGTCGGCCACGTAGGTTTTGCCAAGGGCATGGCGCTGTACTTCAGCCGCCATGACGGCCAGGCAGTGACTTGCGACGACTTCGCGCAAGCCATTGCCGATGCCAACCCAGAGAGCGAACTGGCCAAGCGACTGGGCCAGTTCAAGCACTGGTACAGCCAGGCTGGCACGCCTCGTGTTCAAGCCCATGGCGTGTATGACGCGGAAAACCACATCTACACCCTGACCCTGACGCAGACCAGCGCGGCCACACCAGGCCAGCCGGTCAAGCAGCCTTCCGTGATCCCCGTGGCCATGGGCCTGGTGGGCGTGGACGGCCGCAACATCAACCTGCATCTGGAAGGCCAGCTCGATACGGTTGGTCATGACACGGTGCTGGTGCTGTCTGAAGCGTCGCAGACCTTCACGTTTGTGCATGTGCCGGTCGAGCCTGTGCCTTCGCTGCTGCGCGGTTTCTCGGCCCCTGTGGTGCTGGAGACCGAGCTCAGCGATGATGCATTGTTCACCCTGCTGAGCCACGATCTGGATCCGTTCAATCGTTGGGAAGCCGCTCAGAAGCTGGCCCTGCGCCGCATCCTGCACGCCGTGCATGGCAATGGCCACATGGAGCTGGATCACCGCTTCATCGAGGCGATGCGCAACGTCTTGCGCAACTCTGAGCTCGATGCGGCCTTCAAGGAGCTGGTGCTGACCTTGCCGAGCGAGGCTTATGTGGCCGAGCAACTCGACGTGGTCGATCCGCAGCGCATCCACACCGCACGCGAGACCATGAAGGCGCAACTGGCGCATGCCCTGCATGAAGACTGGGCCTGGGCTTTCGAACACCACCAGGACAACAGCGGTTACTCACCTGATCCGATCAGCGCGGGCCGCCGAGCCCTGTGCAATCTGGCGCTGAGCATGTTGACGCTCGATGGTGCCGTGCGCCACAACCCGATCTGGACGGGCCGGGCCTATCAGCGCTTCAAGGACGCGACCAACATGACCGACCGCCTGTGCGCCTTGCAGGCCCTGGTGCACAGCCATGCCGAACTGGCCGCGCCCGCGCTGGAACGCTTCCACGAGCAGTTCCGCAACGAAGCCCTGGTCATCGACAAGTGGTTCACGCTGCAGGTCACCGCACCGGAGAAGGATGGCAAAGTCTTTGCCCGTGCCAAGACTCTGTTGCAGCATCCCGACTTCACGCTGCGCACGCCTAACCGCGCTCGCAGCCTGTTGATGGCGCTGTGCCAATCGAACCCGGCAGCTTTTCATCGTCCCGATGCTGCAGGCTACGTGTTCTGGGCCGATCGCGTCATCGAAATCGACGGCATCAACCCGCAATTGGCTGCTCGCCTGGCGCGTTCGATGGACCACTGGCGCCGTCTGGCCGAACCCTATCGCTCGGCAGCGCGCGAAGCCATCAGCCGTGTGGCGGCACGCCCCGAGCTGTCCGATGACGTGCGCGAGATCATCACGCGCGCGCTGCAGGACTGATCGCGCATCCACATTCTTTCAATTCAAATTCACAGAGACCACAACATGTCCAAACGCATCAGTCTCACGCAGTATCTGATCGAGCAGCAGCGTGGCGAGGCCCAGATCCCCGCTCAATTGCGCTTGCTCATCGAAGTCGTGGCCCGCGCCTGCAAGAGCATCGCCATCAGCGTCAACAAGGGCGCCCTGGGTGAAGTGCTGGGCACCGCCGGCAGCGAAAACGTGCAAGGCGAAGTCCAGAAAAAGCTCGACATCATCGCCAACGAGGTGCTGATCGAGGCCAACGAATGGGGCGGCCACCTGGCCGGCATGGCATCCGAGGAAATGGATGACATGCACGCGGTGCCCAACCGCTATCCACAAGGCGAATACCTGCTGCTGTTTGATCCCCTCGATGGTTCTTCCAACATCGACGTGAACGTCAGCATCGGCACCATCTTCTCGGTGCTCAAGCACAAGGGTGGCGACGTCACCAACGACAGCTTCCTGCAGCCTGGTACCGATCAGGTGTGCGCCGGCTACTGCGTGTACGGCCCACAAACGACCCTGGTGCTGACCGTGGGCAAGGGCGTGGTCATGTTCACGCTGGACCGCGAGCAAGGCTCGTGGGTGCTGACCGAATCTGACGTGAAGATCCCGGAAGACACCAAGGAATTCGCCATCAACATGTCGAACATGCGCCACTGGGCCGATCCCGTGAAGCGCTACATCGACGAGTGCCTGGCCGGCAAGGAAGGCGCTCGCGGCAAGGACTTCAACATGCGCTGGGTGGCCTCGATGGTCGCCGACGTGCACCGCATCCTGACCCGTGGCGGCATCTTCATGTACCCCTGGGACAAGCGCGAGCCCACCAAGCCCGGCAAGCTGCGCCTGATGTACGAAGCCAACCCCATGAGCTTCCTGGTGGAGCAAGCTGGCGGCGCATCGACCAACGGCCTGCAGCGCATCATGGAACTGCAACCCGGTGGTCTGCACGAGCGTGTGAGCGTGGTGTTGGGTTCGAAGAACGAAGTGGACCGCGTGACCGCCTACCACCGCGAAGCACAGTAATTTGACGTGCTAGAATTTTGGTCTTGGACGCCGGTGTAGCTCAGTCGGTAGAGCAGCTCATTCGTAATGAGAAGGTCGAGGGTTCGATTCCTTTCTCCGGCACCATCTAGATCAAGCACATAGCCTCGCATGACCTGCGGGGCTTTGTTGTTTTTGCACCTTTTGATCGGACCATCATGGCCAAACAACGTAGCCGCCGCCTGCGCAAGAAACTTCACGTGGGCGAATTCCAGGAATTCGGGCTGGCCTTCAAGGTTCAGCGCAAGGCTGGCGCCCTGGACATCAGCTTCGTGGACGCCCTGCTGACGGACGTCATCGATCCGCGCGGCCTGGAGTTCGGCGGCTGGGCTTCGGGCGGCTTCGTGTCCCGACTGGGCCATGGCAGCCTGACGGAGGAAGATCGTCAGGTGCTGATCGACTGGTTGGGCAAGCGCGCGGATGTGGAGGCCGTGCTGATGAGCGGCCTGGTTGACGCGTGGTACACCACCTTTGTCAGCGACGACCAACTCACCAAAGTGGTGGGCTGAAGCCTCCTGCAGGCTTGAGGCTTATGAAGGCTGGGCGTCTTCTCCGGCCGCCTCGCGTTTTCTGTTGACGTTGTAGGCGGTCAGGATCTGATGTGCGATCAGATCCAGGGCAGGCCTGGCTTGCCCCTCTTTGTCTGTCCAGACCTTGGGCGTCAAGGAGCCTGACAGGACCACGCTGTCGCCCTCATCCAGCGCTAACAGGGCATCGCCTACCGCGTCGCTGAAGGTGATGACATTGACGATCAGGTTGTCGCCTTCTGCCGTTGCGGCGAGAACCTTCGCAATCACGTAGGGTTTGCCGTTCTTCCCGATTTTCTCGGTGGGCTGGCCGTGCAGCTTGCCTGCAATCAAGGCGTCAATCATCAGTGGGGTCCTGTTCTATCGGGTCCTGCGTTATACCCCTTGAAACGGCAGGCCCCGGAACTGGCTCAGTGATTGCCTTGCGAGGTGCTGCCAGCGTCGTGGCCTTCCATGGCCCGCATGAAGGCGCTCTGGAATGCCTTGAGCAGTTCCTGCAGTTCGCCGTCCGACAACAAGGGCACGCCGTGCGCAATCAGCTCGGTTTTCAGCGTGTCGATATCCCGGCAGCGCACGGATTCGCCATCGTGTTCCAGCCGAAAACCCACCAACCCGTCGTCGGTCGTGCTGGGGTAGATCTCGATGCCCTTGAGTGAGGCCATCTCGCGCAACTGCTTGAAGGTGCAGCGCTTGTCCTCCGGGACGGACAGCAGCAGCGAAACAGGCAACTCGTTGTCTTCGTCCTCGTCGTACATGGCAGGCTCCCGCGCTTGACTTGTGCAGTTGGCAAGTCTGCGCGCAGGCTTCAGTGCGGTCAATAAAGACCTCGATAGGACGATCCCCAGTGCCTCAGCGCGTTGACTTATCCCCGCAAGCTGTGGATAACCTTGTTGGCAAGCGCTGGGTAAGGGTCTTTCC
>NZ_SCTN01000309.1 GCF_004297345.1 Aquabacterium sp.
GCTCCAGGCGGCCGTGACCAGCAGGATGATGGGGCCCAGGATAGCGAAGGTCAGGCGGATCGGATCACGCTTGAGTTCCATGGCCTCGCGGCGGGCAAAGGCCCACATGCGCGAGAGCCACAGGTTCAGGCCTTGGCTGCGTTGGTGTTGGGCTGCTTGTGCCTCGCTATTGGTCTGAGGCTGAGTCTGGGACTGCGTTGCCTGCGACGCCTCGGCCTTGACGGTGGCGGCAGCCTGTGCCGCCTGCACGGTATCGTCAGCCTCTTCCAGATAGGCGATGAAGGCAGTTTCCAGCGTGTCGGCCTGCTTGCTGTCTCGCAGTGCCTGGGGCGTGCCCACGGCCAGCACGGTGCCGCGGTGCATCAGGGAGATGCGGTCGCAACGTTCGGCCTCGTTCATGAAGTGGGTGGACACGAAGATGGTCACCTGCTCCTCGCGTGCCAGCTTGGCCAGTTGCCGCCAGAACATGTCACGCGCGGCAGGGTCCACACCCGAGGTGGGTTCATCCAGGATCAGCACTTCCGGGCGATGCAGGCATGCCGCAGCCAGTTGCAGGCGCTGGCGCATGCCCAGCGAGAGCGCCATCGGATTGGCGTCAGCGTGATCGGCCAGATCGAATCGTTGCAGGCCATCGTTGATGGCTGCGTCGGCGGCGGCACCTTCCAGTCGATACAGCTTGGCATGCAGCGCCAGGTTCTGGCGCACGCTCAATTCTTCGTACAGCGAGAAGGCCTGGGACATGTAGCCTACACGCATGCGGGTGGCCAGGTCCTTGGCGTTGATCGCTTGCCCAAGCAGCATGGCTTCGCCGTCGCTGATATCCAGCAGGCCGGTGAGCATCTTCATGGTCGTGGTCTTGCCGCAACCGTTGGAGCCTAGGAAGCCGAAGATCTCGCCGCGCTCGATGCGAAAGCTCACGTTGTTGACCGCGATGAAATCGCCAAAACGCCGGGTCAAGCCCTTGGCTTCGATGGCGGGTGGGCCATCCGTTTGCGCGCGTGGCGGGATCAACAAGGGCTCGCCGCTGCCGCGCTTTTCTGGTGGCAAGAGGGCGATGTAGGCCGCTTCCAATGTGTGTTGAGGCGTGCGGGTAAGCACGGCCTGGGTTTCGTCGAACACCAGGATGCGGCCAGCGTCCATCGCCACGAGGTATTCGAAGCGCTCGGCCTCTTCCATATAAGCCGTGGCAACGATGACCGTCATGCCTGGGCGCTCCTGGCGCAAGGTCTCGACCAGGGCCCAGAACTGGCGGCGAGACAAGGGGTCCACACCCGTGGTGGGTTCGTCCAGGATCAGCAGGTCAGGATCGTGCACGAGCGAGCAGCACAAGCCCAGCTTTTGCTTCATGCCGCCAGACAGCTTGCCTGCCGGCCGATCACGGAAGGGCGCCAGGCCGGTGGCATCCAGCAGGCGCTGGATACGCGCTTCGCGCTCGGCGGCACCTTGCCCGAACAGGCGAGCGAAGAAGTCGATGTTCTCTGCCACCGACAAGGTGGGGTAGAGGTTGCGCCCCAGGCCTTGCGGCATGAAGGCCACGCGTGGGGCAAGTTGCGCACGGTTGTCGGCATCGGCCATGTCCAGGCCCAGCACGGCCACTTGCCCATGCTGGATGCGCTTGACGCCCGCGATGATGGACAGCAAGGTGGACTTGCCCACGCCATCCGGCCCGACCAGGCCAATCGTCTTGCCGGCCGGCAAGGTCAGGTTGACGTGGTCCATGGCGCGCGTGGTGCCATAGGTATGCCCCAGGTCCGTGATCTGGACGGCCAGATCAGCAGGCGCAAGCAAGGGGGTGTCGGCTTCAGGCCGGGTCATGTTGAAGCGGCCTGTTGTCAGCGTGAAGCAGCGGAGGGCGTTGCAGACGCAGCTGTCGGTGCGTTGACCTGCGTGGATGCGCCGGTATCAGCCGGTGGCAACTTGACCGCCAGATTGGCTGGCCAGCTCGCCGCTTGATCGGAGCGCACAAAGCCATAGCCGGTCAGGCCCGCTTTGACATAAGCGGCGTACTTGATCGCCACATCGGTGGGTACCTGCAGCTTGACGCGGTAGACCAGCTTGTCGCGCTCGGACATGGTCTCCACATACTTGGGCGTGAACTGCGCCTCACCGGCCACGAAGGACACGCGGGCAGGGACGACGAACTGCGTGGCGGCATCCAGCACGATGCGGGCTTCGTCGCCCACCTTGAGCTTGCCGGCCACGGAGGTCGGCAGGAACACGGTCATGTAGACATTGGATGTGTCGAGCAAGGTCGCTACGCGCCCACCGGATGGGATGACCGAGCCTGGCTCCACCACGCGGTATTCGATGCGCCCATTGACGGGCGCACGCAAGCTCATGTCGTCGATGGCGATGTCCAGGCGCTTCATCTGGGCCTCGGCTTCGGATCGGGCCGCAGTGGCTTCGCCGATGGCCGCTGTGGCCACCATCACGCCTGCGTTTTCGCCATCGCGCTGAGCCTGACGGCGCTCCACTTCGGCGCCCGACACCAGCGCATCCTGCTTCAGCTTGTTCGTGTGATCGAGTTCCAGTTGGGCGATGCGCGCCTGCACCTTGCGGACTTCGGTCTCGGCCGCCGCACGTTGCATGGCTTGGCCGGCACGCTGGCGTGCAGCCTCAACAGCCGCACGTTGCGCAACCAGCTCTGTGCTGTCCTGGCGGGCGATCAGGTCACCGGCTTTGACCAGGTCACCTTCTCGAACTGGCAATTCGATGATGCGCCCAGGGTATTTGGCCGCGACCTCGATGCGCTCGACCTCCAGCCGGCCATTGCTGCGCACCAGCCCGGCGGGAAGCGGGTCTCTGTGGCTGTTGACCCACCACGCGGCACCACCACCCACACAGGCTATGGCAGCCAGGATCAGCCAGGTATTCGTCTTCTTGCTCATGGTTGCAAAGGCAGATGGGCGGCGCTCAAAAGCTGCGCGCGCAGATGAGGGGCGATCACATCGAGCAACTGCTCAACGCGTTCAGGGGTGATGGCATCCCAATCCATGCGACGCATCAACACGGAGTCTGCAAGCCGAAAGCAGACAAATTGATGAAGCACGATGAAGGACAGGGCGCGGGTCTGGAAATCGTCGGGCGAGCGCTGGATGATGCGCGCCATGATGTCGGTCAGGCATTGCTGCATGGGCTCGACCACCTGCGCAAAGATGCGCTCGAAGGCCTCGCCATGTTCGGCCTGTGCACGCAGGAAGAACTGCACCCAGCTGCCCGGCACCTTGTCAGCCAGCAGCAGGCGGGCCTGGGTCAGCAAAAAGCGCACGACCTGCTCGATCAACTGGCGCACGTCTTGCGTTTGCGCACTCTGCGCTTTGAGTTCGCTCAGGGGCGCAGCCTGTTCTCGCTCGATGAAGCTGGCCAGGTAGCCCGCCGCTTCGGCGTACAGATCCTCTTTGGAGCCGAAGTAGTAGGGGATGGCGCCCAGGTTCATTTCAGCGGCTTGCGCGATCATGCGGGTGGTGGTGGCGTCAAAGCCGTGCCGGCCAAACAGATCCAGCGCAGCCAGAATCATGCGTTCACGCGCCTGGGCGCCGCGTGTGGCGTCCGTACTTCGGCTGGCGTTCGGGGCTGGGGCAGACATGGCACGATCTGAAATCAAAGTCAGTCGATCGTATGACTTTGATTTTATAAGGGTTTGACCCAGGTCAATCGCCCTGTTTTGTTTGACTTTGTGTCAGGCAGTTGCGCCCAGTTCGCGTGACATGAACACTGCATCGGCGCCAAACGACGCGAGCTTCCTGGCGCTCACCAATCGTTCTGAGGCATCGATCTCGAACCCGAATCTGCGCCAGAAAGCGCTGGAGCCTTGCACTGCAATCAGGCCGGCTGCGGGCAGGGCCATGGCCTGAGCCCGGGCCAGTGCACGCTCGACCAGTTGAGGCGCCAGGCCCGTGCCTCTTGCCACAGGTCCGATGGCCAGATCGTGCAGATACAGCCAATCGGGATGCATGCCTTTCTGAAAGTCTGTCGCGTGCAGGGCTGGCAAGTTGCGCTGTTCAATCGGCAAGCACACGAGGTAGGCGCACACGGCGCCCTCATGTTCCGCCACCCAGCAGGTATCCGGCGATGCCGCCCATTTGGACGCAAATGCCTCGATCGGCTCATGGAAAGCGGCTGCGTAGGATTGATGCTGAACCGAGAGCACCGCGGCCAGATCACCTTGCGCCATGGGGCGAACCAGTGCTTGAGTCATGCGTATCGCAGCCAAACTGCGTGTTTAACCTGAGGTGTTTTTTTCAAACAGTCGCCACTGGTCACGCCATCATGCCGACGGTTCGTGCAAACTCTTGGGTTTTGTGGCGTAGGCCGTTTGAGGTCAAGTATTCATGATTACATATCAGCGTTCCAAGTCCTGGCAGATCGCTGCGGCCGTGGCTGTGGTGGCAGCTGTCGCAGGTGGCGTCTACTGGTTTACCGGCTCATCGGGTGAGCATTCCGGCGTGGTCCTGGCTGACAACAAGGCCAGCGCTGCGGGCTGGGTTCAGCCTGGCGTGGGCACGGATGATCTGGCCGCATCGCTGAAAGTTCAGATGTCGGCCGATGGTCGCCCTGCCGACGTCCAGGCCGAAGACTGGAACACCTTGAACGGCATCATGGCCAAGTTGGGGCAACCCAAGCAGGAAGCCGAACGTATCGTGGGCTACCTGCGCTACCAGCACACGTTCGAAGCCTGGCAGACGCTGGATGAAACCAAAGATGCCAAGCGCCGCCAAAGTGCGGCCAAGGCGCTGCTGGGCGAGTTGCCTGATCGATTGGCGTCAGGCGAATTCACGCCAATCGAAGCCAATTTGATGGGTGCCGTGCTGCTGGCTGACATCGAGCCTGATGAGAACAAGCGCAACAAGCTTGTGGAAGAGATGCAGGGCAAGCTCAACGGCATCGCACCGATGACGGAAGACGAGCAGCAACTGCAAGCCAAGACACGCCAGACGGAACTCAAGCGCCGCATGGCCACGGCTTATGGCGAGTGGCAGGCCAAGACCAATCCGGCAGACCGCACACCAGCCAAGCTGGAGCAGGCGTTGGAAGAGGTCCGTCGCGCTTACAACAGCGGCGAATTCTGATCGCTCGCTGATGGCCCGTTGAGGGCTTGCAACGCTGATGGATCAGCGTTGCATCTTGCGCCGCATCGTCAGTGCCAGGCCAAACAAGCCCAGGGCGAGCATGCCGCTTGATGGCAGTTCGGGCACCATGGACGCCGTGTAGGCCTTGTCCGACACATTGAAGCGCAGGCTGGGCGAGATATTGATGTCCAGTTTGCCAAAGTCCAGGTTGCCCAGAATGGCGACTGCGAATGTGGGCAACGCCAGCGCTTGCGAAAACGCCGACTGAGCGCCGGATGTCAGCTTCATCTGCGTGAGAGACATCTGCATGGACAGGCCGCCCGAGGTCGACAGGTGCAGGCCTTGCGCCACGTTGAAGTTGTAGACGTCAAAGTTTTTGCTGGTGCCTGATGTCGTGATCAGGTCGGCAGACAGCACATTGCGTTTGAAGTCCAGCGAAAAGTTGGCCAGTTGCAGGCCACCGTCTTCACTGTAGATGCCCAGCGCCGAGCCCGAGGCCTTGCCCGATACCGGGGACAGGCTGAGGGGCAGCAGATTCATGTTCAGGGACACTTCCGTGACCGGCATGTTGAACGACCAGGCAGTGGGCGAGGTTTGCTTGCTGTTGCCCAGGCCTGTGACATACATGCCCATGTTCGACATGATGTCTTGCACATCACTGTTGAAGCTGAACACGGAGTTGGCATCCAGATTGGTGGTTGGCAAGGTCATCGTGATCGCCGATGCCGGTGTGCACATCGTTGCGGCGACAAAGCCGATCGATGCCGAAGCCAGTTTCAGTGAGGATTTGAATTGATAAGCCATCTGTTACTCCTGCCGTGGCTGGCGAGGTCTGGACGACGTGGCCGACCTTGCTTTGACACAAGAATGACAGAAGCGATATGGCGTGACACGGGCGGCATCACACTGAACGCAGGCGTGGTCAACTTGTTCACGCAATGGCGTGATGTGCTGTGTGGGTTGAACGACAACAGCCTGATCAGCCTGTGATCTGGTTCACGCTAGAATGCGAAGGCACGCGGGTGTCGTTCAATGGTAGGACTCTTGCTTCCCAAGCAAATAACGTGGGTTCGATTCCCATCACCCGCTCCATATTTCCTCAAGCAAATTGATGAGTTAAGCATTACTTGGCGCAATTGACAGGTAATGGCTTATGTTGACTGGTGCCAATTTATGGTTTATCTGGCCACAGTGACGCCAGGAGACCGCAGGCGAACCTTGTTGCTCAGCGACAAATAGCCTTGGTGGCTTGGTACGACAGTACCGCTGGCTTCATTTTTTCCGCATTGGGCGCAATCTGCGCGTGGTTTGGTAGTGCCATCCCATCACCGCATGTCGATGAGTCCGTGGTGATGGCGGGCGTGTGGGCTTTTGCCAAGTTGAGTGCAGTTGTGTGTGGCGTGAATTGGGGGAAAGCCAGGGCCCTTCGATGCAGCTCGGTGAAAGATAACCAGTCACCTCGTCAGGGCACGAAGCGATAACCAATATGTGTCTCGGTCAACAAGTACCTGGGGTTTGAAGGATCAAGCTCGATCTTCTTGCGCAAGTTCCTCATGTGCACACGCAGGTAATGGGTATCTTGGTCATGCATGCCGCCCCAGATCAAACGCAACAACTCCTGGTGCAGGAAAACGCGACCAGGGTGGCGGGCAAGCAGGGTCAGCAGGTGATATTCAAGCGGTGTGAGATGAAGTGGATGCCCCGACCTGCTCACTACTCGAAGAGCCAGATCAATCTCTAGGTTATCGAACTTGAGGAGGTTGCTTCCCACTCTGATGCAAGCCGCCTGTCGCCTCAACTGAGCCTTCAGCCTGGCAAGCAACTCTCTGCTGCTAAAGGGCTTCAGAACATAGTCGTCAGCACCAACTTCGAATGCGGCGAGGCGTTCCTCTTCATGATCTCGCTCCGTCAATATCAGGATAGGGATGTCCGAACGGGAGCGAATATCGGCAATCAAGTCGATGCCACGGCCGTCTGGCAAATCCGTGTCCAGGATCATGGCGTTGGGATACTTGCTGCCAGCCTGGTATCGCGCAGCCGCCATATCGCTTGCGTCGATGGCAAGAAGACCTTCTGCAACCAATAGCCGATGAAGAAGGCGCCGCATTTCTGGCGCCTTGTCCACGATCAGAACGCAAGGTTTGATTTCGTTCACGGCTCAGAACACCTCAGTGGCACATGAGAGTTGCGTGCAGCAGCCCATTACATGGAGGTGAGTCGGTCCACGTCGAGGTTGAGTTCCAGTACGTTGACACGTTCCTCGCCAAAAATGCCCATGAGCGGTGATTCGATGTGGCGATTAAGAACTTGCCTCACCGCGACGGGCGATACATGACGAATGCGCGCCACTCTCTCCAGCTGATAGCGAGCTGCAGCCACACTGATGTGTGGATCCAGACCGCTGCCGGAGGCTGTCACCAGATCAACGGGAACGGGCATATGGTTGTCAGGATCGGCCGCTTTCAATGCGGCAATGCGCCCCTTGACCGCATCCACGAACGCCGGGTTCAAGGGGCCCTGGTTCGACCCAGATGAGGCGCTTGCGTTGTAGGGCATGGGGCCTGTTGCAGAGGGACGAGACCAGAAGTATTTGGGCTCGCTGAAGTTCTGGCCAATGAGCGATGAGCCCACCGTCACACCATCTTTGACGATCAGGCTGCCATGCGCCTGTTGGGGGAACAGGGTCGATGCGGCGCCGGTGACGGCCAATGGGTAGAGCACGCCTGTGACGGCGCTGAGCACCACGAACAGGCTGACAGCCGGACGAATGAGTGTTTTCATGTTGAACTCCAGTTCAAACCAGACCAGTGGCCACGAGGATGAGGTCAATCACCTTGATGCCGATGAAGGGCACGATCACCCCGCCCAGGCCGTAGACCAGCAGGTTGCGTCGCAGCAGAATGGCCGCCCCCAAGGGGCGATAGGCCACTCCTTTCAAAGCCAGCGGGATCAACACGATGATGATCAAGGCATTGAAAATCACCGCAGATAGCACGGCAGAAGCCGGGCTACCCAGGTCCATCACGTTCAATGCCGCCAGTTGGGGGTAGGTGCTGACAAAGGCTGCGGGGATGATGGCGAAGTACTTGGCCACATCGTTGGCAATGCTGAAGGTAGTCAGTGAACCTCGGGTCATCAGCATCTGTTTGCCGGTTTCCACCACCTCGATCAACTTGGTCGGGTTGCTGTCCAGGTCCACCATGTTGCTGGCTTCCTTGGCTGCTTGTGTGCCCGAATTCATGGCCACGGCCACATCGGCCTGGGCCAGCGCTGGGGCGTCATTGGTGCCGTCGCCGGTCATGGCCACGAGCTTGCCTTCTGCCTGGTACTGGCGAATCAGGGCCAGCTTCTGTTCAGGCGTCGCTTCAGCCAGGAAGTCATCCACGCCGGCCTCGGCGGCGATGGCTGCGGCCGTCAGGCGGTTGTCCCCGGTGATCATCACCGTCTTGATGCCCATTCGGCGCAACTCGGCAAAGCGCTCCTTGATCCCGCCTTTGACGATGTCCTTGAGTTCGATCACGCCCAGCACGCGCGCGTCATCCGACACAACCAGAGGTGTGCTGCCACGGCGCGCCACTTCCTCCACGATGCTGTCGATCTGTTGAGGGAACTGTCCGCCAAGTGACATCACGTGCTTGCGAATGGCGTCTGCGGAACCCTTGCGGATTTGACGTGTACCAAGATCCACGCCGCTCATACGGGTCTGTGCAGAGAAGTGCACGAACGTGGCTTGCAGCGCCTGGAGGTCCCGTGCCCTCAGGTCAAACTGATGCTTGGCAAGGATCACGATGCTGCGACCTTCAGGCGTTTCATCGGCCAGCGACGCGAGCTGTGCGACATCTGCCAGATCCGCCTTGCCAATACCAGGTGCAGGCAAGAACGCCGATGCCTGCCGATTACCCAGGGTGATGGTGCCGGTCTTGTCCATGAGCAGCACATCCACGTCGCCTGCGGCTTCCACCGCGCGCCCCGACGTGGCAATCACATTGGCTTGCATCATCCGACTCATGCCCGCCACACCAATGGCCGAAAGCAGGCCAGCAATGGTGGTCGGGATCAGACACACCAGCAGCGAGATCAGTACGGTCATTGTCACCGGCGTACCGGCCTTGGCCGCGTCTACGCCAAACATGGAGTAGGGCAGCAGGGTCACGGTCACGGCCAGAAAGACGATGGTGAGTGCGACCAGCAAAATCGTCAGCGCGATTTCGTTGGGCGTCTTCTGGCGCTTGGCGCTTTCCACCATCGCGATCATGCGGTCAACAAAGGTTTCGCCAGGGTTGACGGACACGCGAACCATGATCCAGTCAGACAGGACACGTGTTCCACCCGTGACCGCAGAAAAGTCACCACCAGATTCACGGATGACAGGTGCGGATTCTCCGGTTATGGCGCTTTCGTCCACAGAGGCCACGCCTTCCACGACCTCGCCATCGGCCGGGATGACGTCCCCGGCCTGCACCATGATCAGGTCACCCTTGCGCAACTGGGTAGATTCAATCGGGTGCCACTTGGCATCGGCGCGCGCCTCTTCCAGCTTCTTGGCCCAGGTTTGCTTCTTGAGGGTACGCAGTGAAGCCGCTTGTGCCTTGCTGCGGCCCTCAGCGAGCGCTTCAGCAAAGTTGGCAAACAACACGGTGAACCACAGCCACAAGGCGATAGCCAGGATGAAGCCCGATGAGGCTTCGCCTTTTCCGCCAAGCGATTGAACAAACAGCACCGAGGTCAAGATGCTGCCCACGTAGACGACGA
>NZ_SCTN01000036.1 GCF_004297345.1 Aquabacterium sp.
CTGGCCTTGGGCCAGAAGCGAGCCGAAGCCGTTCGCAAGGCCTTGATGCTGTTGGGGGCGCCTGAGGGTGCCATCGAGTCCATCAGCTTTGGCAAGGAAAAGCCCAAGGCAGCTTGCCATGAGGAGTCGTGCTGGTCTCAGAACCGCCGCGTTGACTTCGTCCAGTTGGTCAAGCAGAAATAAGGCCAAAGCTGCAGGGCGGGGTGGTCAGGCTTGATCGCGCCGTCCTGTTCTTTGCAGGTAAACAATACCTTCGATCATCTTGTCCACGCTGAACCCGAAGGCGTTCAGCTGCCCATCCAGTAGCAGATGGCTCAGGCCATGCACCATGCTCCAGTTGGCGATGGCGGTCATCAACGCTTGTTCGCTGAGAGGTTCTGCTCCGGCTTGCTGTGCTGACGAGGCGAGCAACAACTCGAACGCCGACATGGCTGCGGCCTTCAGATCCTCACTGCTGCTGGCATATAGAAATCGGCTGAACATCAATCTGAACAGGGCGGGATGTGCTTGCGCAAAAGACACGTAGGCTTTCGCCGTGGCCGATTGCAAATCGAGGACGTCCCTGCTTGACTGGGCTGCCGCCGCCTGCTGTGCGGCAAAGCGTCGAAAACCCTCAGCCGCCAGTGCGCTCAGCAAATCATCCTTGCTGGCAAAGTGCCGGTAGGCTGCATTGGCTGATACGCCGACCTCGCGGGCAACTGCGCGCAGGCTGAACCCGGCCTCGTCACCTTTTTCAAGGGCAGCCAGACCTGCTTCGATCAATGCGGCGCGCAGATTGCCGTGGTGGTAGCTGCGGGTGGGATTGCCAACGTTGTCCATGTGCTTATTGTCCATCCTGGCTGCGGCGTTAGGATGCGGGCATGAAACCTTGGCATCACTTTTTGGCTCATGGCGTGAGCGTGTGTCTGTTTGCTGCGGCCGGCCTGGCGCAAGCAGCATCCAGCCCCTATATCGAGGACATGACCTCGCCCGAGTTGCAGGCTCGCGTCACCGCAGGCAGCACCACCGTGCTGATTCCCATTGGTGGCACCGAGCAGAACGGGCCACACATGGTGCTGGGCAAGCACAATGTGCGCGCACGTGTGCTGGCCGGGCAGATTGCCCAAGGATTGGGCAATGCCGTCGTGGCGCCGGTGATCGCCTACGTGCCGGAGGGCAGCATCACGCCCCCTGTGGCCCACATGCGGTTTACCGGTACCATCTCGCTGCCCGATGCCGTGTTCGAGGCCATGTTGGAGGCCACGGCACGCAGCTTCAAACAGCATGGATTCCGAGACCTCGTGTTTCTGGGGGACCATGGCGGCTATCAAAAGAGTGAAGAGCGTGTGGCCGCCAAACTCAACAAGGAATGGGCCCAAGACCCGAGTTGCCGCGTGTTGGCCCTGACTGACTACTACCGCGTGACGCAAACGGCTTATGTGGCCGACCTCAAGAAGCGCGGCTTCAGCGAGGCAGAAATCGGCACCCATGCTGGCTTGGCCGATACGGCCTTGACCCTGGCGATCGATCCCAAGCTGGTTCGCACGGAAGCCTTGGCGCAAGCCGGCGCAACCGGGGCGCACAATGGCGTTCATGGCGACCCTCGTCGCGCGACCGCTGATCTGGGTCAGATCGGTGTGCATCACATTGTGGAATCATCGCTTACAGCGATCCGTGCGGCGCAGCGCGCACGTTGATCCCACTATTGCCCCCTGGAGAGCGCATGTCCTCGAACAACAAGATTCTGGCTGGTGGCCTGGCCCTGGCCGCTACCGCCGCTGCCGTGTCCGCCTTGCTGGCCTATGGCACCGTGTCCGCACAACAACCCGCTGTTGTCAGCGCGAGCCCGGGTGTCACGACCGTGCCCGGCATGCCGCCGGTTGTGGATCCACGCAATGTGTACAGCGAAACCAATGGCCCGGCCAAGATCCTGCCTGCGCTCAAGGATGATCTGGAGCGCATCTATGTGCCCAATCTGCGCTCCAAAGATGTGTATGTGATCGACCCTGCTGCGATGAAGGTGGTCGACAAGTTCAAGGTGGGCGATGCGCCGCAACACGTGATTCCCTCATGGGATTTGCGCACCTTGTGGGTGGCCAACAATGCCGAGCGCAAGCTTACCGGCAGCCTCACGCCAGTGGATCCGCGCACGGGCAAGCCCGGCAAGAACGTGGCTGTGGATGACCCGTACAACATGTACTTCTCTCCCGATGGCAAATCGGCCATCGTGGTGGCTGAAGCGCGCCATCGCCTGGACTTCCGCGATGCGCACACCATGGCGATGCAGTACTCGATCGATGTGCCCCAGTGCGGTGGCATCAATCACGCCGACTTCTCGATCGATGGGCGCTACGCCATCTTCACCTGCGAGTTCGAAGGCAGCGTGGCCAAGATCGACCTGGTCAAGCGCGAAGTGCTGGGCTACCTCAAGCTCAAGATGCCTGCGACACGCTTGAAGGACAAGCCCGTACCTCAGGGCCTGCCTGATACCGAAATCTGCACATCGAAGAAAGGTATGCCGCAAGATATCCGCATCTCGCCCGACGGCAAGCATTTCTATGTGGCTGACATGGAGGCCGATGGCGTGCACATCCTCGATGGCGATGCGCTCAAGGAAATCGGTTTCATCACCACGGGTGTGGCCGCGCACGGCCTGTATCCCAGCCGTGATGGCAAGAGCCTGTATGTGGCCAATCGTGGCTCACACAAGATCCACGGCGATCGCCACGGGCCCGGCAGTGTGACGGTGATCGATTTCGCTACAGAGAAGGTGGCTGCCCGCTGGCCCATCCCTGGCGGCGGCAGCCCTGACATGGGCAATGTGAGCGCCGATGGCAAGTGGCTGTGGCTCTCAGGGCGCTTTGATGACGTGGTCTATCGCGTGGACACAGGCAATGGCAGCGTGAAAGAACTCAAGGTGGGGGCCGAGCCGCATGGGCTGGTGGTGTGGCCGCAGCCGGGCCGGTACTGCCTGGGGCACACGGGCAATTTGCGCTGACGAAACCCTGGCTCGTTTTCAGGTAAAAACGGGCCATGAAAAAGCATCCACCACATCGCGATCGCGTCAGGCAGGTTCGGGTTGGTCAGACGAACGTGCTGGCCAAGGGGCAGCAGCATGCTGTCGGGCTGGTGGACCCTTACCACTTTGTTCTGACCCTGACCTGGCCCCGCTTCTTCGGGTTGCTGGTGTGCGTCTTCGTGGCGCTGAACGCCTTGTTCGCGCTGGCTTGCTGGCTCGTGCCCGGTAGCGTGGCGAACGCCAGGCCAGGCGTTTTCCAGGACTACTTCTTCTTCAGTGTGGAGACCATGGCCACGGTGGGCTATGGCGAGATGTCGCCTGCCAACACGGTGGGCCACTTCATCGCCGTGCTGGAGATCATGCTGGGCATGACGGCCGTGGCCTTGATGACGGGCCTGATCTTTGCGCGCTTTGCCAAACCCAAGGCCCGGGTTCTGTTCAGTGAAAAGGCGGTGATTCGCCAGTTCGATGGCAAGCGTGTGCTGATGCTGCGTGTGGCCAATGAGCGCTACAACCGCATTGTGGATGTCAGCGCCATGTTGTCTGTGGTGCGCCTGGAGCGACTGCAGGATGGCGAAGCGTATTACCGCATCCACGATTTGACACTCGTGCGGGAGCGGACACAGGTCTTCAACCTGACGTGGACCTTGATCCACGAGATTGACGAGCGCAGCCCCTTGTTCGGTGCGACGACGCAGTCACTGCAAGCCGACCAGATCCGCATCGCCGTATCCCTGACCGGGCACGACGAAACAGTGGCAGCGGCCGTGCATGCGGTGCATGACTATGAATGGGCCGACGTCGCTTTTGACGCGCGCTTTGTGGACGTGCTACGCCTCATGCCTGATGGCAGCCGGGTGGTGGACCTCACTCGCTTTCATGAGGTGGAGGCGAGCCAGGCGTGAGGCTGCGCGGGCTTGATCACATCGTCTCGGCAAACAACTCCCGCCCGATCAGCATGCGGCGGATCTCGGATGTACCTGCGCCTATCTCGTACAGCTTGGCGTCACGCCACAGGCGGCCCAGCGGGTACTCGTTGATGTAGCCGTTGCCGCCGAAGATCTGGATGCCCTCGGAGGCCATCCAGGTGGCCTTCTCGGCGGCCATCAGGATCAGCGCGGCGCAGTCCTTGCGCACATGGCGGGCGTGCTTGTCGCCCAGGTTGTCGAGGTTCTTGGCCACCGTGTAGGCAAACGATTTGACCGCTTGCTGCATGGTGTACATGTCAGCTACCTTGCCTTGCAGGAGCTGGAACTCGCCAATGGCCTGGCCAAACTGCTTGCGCTCGTGGATGTAGGGCACGATGTTGTCCATCACGGCCTGCATGATGCCCAGCGGGCCGCCTGAGAG
>NZ_SCTN01000310.1 GCF_004297345.1 Aquabacterium sp.
TTCATCAGCAGGCCATAGGTGTCGATCGTGTAGTTGACCTTGTAGCGTTGGCCGATCAGGTTGCCCGAGAGCACCAGCAGGTTACTGAGGTCACGGATGCGGGCACCCGGCGCCAGGCGCACAGTGTTGCCGTTCAGCGAGACCTCTGGTGGTTGGCCAAAGATGATGTCGCCACGCAGCGATTGCATCGGGATGGTGATGGCGCGGCCTTGCACGGTATCCGGATTGGAAATCGGGGGGCCTTTGTCGCTGCTGGTGCTTGTGCTGGTCGACGAGGCGCCGAGGATGGCGCTTTGCGCCAGAACCAGGGCAGGGGCAGCCAAGGCCAGGGTGGCCAGAACCGTCTTGAGACAGCGGGGCATGGTGTAGATCCAGGGGCTGTTGATCGGAGTGGCGATTCTACGGCAAGGGTGTCCGAGGATGTGGGTAATATGCGGGCTGACGGGCGTCCGCATGAGGCGCCGCGACGTGGGAGGAAAGTATGGGTTTGGTCGATTTCATCAAGAAACAGTTCATAGACGTCATCGAGTGGATGGAGTCCACCGACGGCGTGCTGGCTTGGCGCTTTCCCTTCGAGGACCGCGAAATCCAGAATGGCGCCACCCTGGTGGTGCGCGAATCGCAGATGGCGCTGTTCGTTAACGAAGGCAAGGTGGCCGATCTGTTCGGTCCCGGTACCCACAAGTTGACCACCCAGACCCTGCCGATCCTGACCAACCTCAAGAACTGGGACAAGTTGTTTGCCTCCCCGTTCAAGAGTGACGTGTATTTCTTCAGCACGCGCCAGCAACTGGACTTGCGCTGGGGTACCAGCCAGCCCATTACCCTGCGCGACAAGGACTTCGGTGCCGTGCGTCTGCGCGCCTTTGGCAACTACGCCGTGCGCATGGCTGATCCGAAGAAGTTCCACACGGAGGTCTCGGGCACGCGCGAGGCCTACACGGTCGCCGATCTCGACGGGCAACTGCGCGGCCTGCTGTTGCAGCACCTGAGCGATGCCGTGGCCCAAAGCGGGATCCCCTTCCTGGATCTGGCTGCCAATCAGATTGAATTTGCCAAGGCTTTGTCTGACGCTGTTGCGCCGTCCTTCGAGGCGCTCGGCCTGAAGATCGAAGGGCTGACCGTGCAGAACGTGTCCTTGCCTGAAGAACTGCAGAAGATCCTGGACCAGAAGATCGGCATGGGCATGGTCGGTCAGAACATGGGGCAGTTCATGCAATACCAGGCGGCGCAGGCTTTGCCAACGATCGCCGCAGCATCGGGGCAGGGTAGCGGCGTGGCCGGTGATGCGGCGGGGCTGGGGGCCGGTCTGGCCTTGGGTCAAGTGATGGCCCAATCCATCCAGCAAGGGCTGCAAGGTGCGTCTGCCGCTACAGGTGCAGCGCCAGCAGCATCAAATGGCCTCAAGCCAGACGAGATCATGGCCACCATCGAGAAGCTGGCCGATCTCAAGGCCAAGGGCATCCTGACGGACGACGAGTTCAGCGCCAAGAAGGCGGAACTGCTCAAGAAGCTCGTCTGAGCGGCGGGTTGCTGACATGAGCGATCAAGAGCCAGGCCAGCGCGCCTGGCGGGCAAGCTGTACCTTTTGCGGTGCGCCGGTCGAATTCCGGTCGGCGGCGTCGCCCATGGCCGTTTGCAGTTTCTGCAAGAGCACGCTGGTGCGTGATGGCGAATCGCTGCGTCGCATTGGCCAGAGCGCCGAGCTGTTCGATGACCACAGCCCGCTGACATTGGGCGCGCGCGGCCAGTATCAAGGCGAGGCCTTCACGCTGATCGGCCGCCTGCAACTGGCCTACAAGGACGATGAAGGCGAAGAAGGGCGTTGGACCGAATGGCATGCGCTGTTTGACAACGGCCGCAGCGGCAGCCTGAGTGAAGACAACGGCGCGTATGTGTTCGGTTTTGGCCTGCCACCGCCGGCACCCACTTTGCCTGACTTGCTGCAGCCTGCTGTCGGCACGGCGCTGTTTGTGGCGCAGCAGCCCTGGGTGCTGTCCTCGCGCGTGCAGGTACATGTGCATGCCGCGCAGGGTGAGCTGTCTTGCGTGCCCGATCTCCAGGCCATCTACCCGGTGGTCGAGTTGCGCAATACCGCAGGCGAGGTGCTGTCCGTTGAGTTGCAGGCATCTGCACCAGCCTTGAGTCTGGGGCGCTCGGTCCAGTTGGCTGAGTTGAAGCTGTCTGGCCTGCCGGACGCGAAACAGCCTTCCGAGGCCAAACTCAAGGCCAAAGGCATCGAGTGCCCAAGCTGCGGCACGGCGCTCGCCCCCACGCTGGACAACACGCAATCCATCGTTTGCAGCAGTTGCAAGGCGGTTGTGGACATCAGCAAGGGCCTGGGTGGTGACCTGGCTTTCTACCGGCAAGACAATTCGCTGGAACCCTTGATTCCCCTTGGGCGCATTGGCCGGCTGAAGGTGGGCGGAACCGTTCAAACCTGGCAGGTGGTGGGCTATCAGGAGCGCTGCGACGAGCCCTCTGGTTCGGATGACGAGCAAACGTTCTGGCGGGAGTACCTGCTGTACAACCGCATGGCCGGGTTTGTATTTCTGGTGGATGCCGAAGATGGCTGGAGCCTGGTGCGCACGGTTACGGGCGTGCCGTCCGTGAAGGGCGACAAGCTCAACTTCAAAGGCACGGATTACAAGAAGCGCTACACCTACACTGCCAAGACCACCTACGTGCTCGGCGAGTTCTATTGGCCCGTGCGCAAGAACCAGCGCTCGATCAATACGGACTACACGGGGCACAGCAACGGTGTGGCCTTGATGCTCAACAGCGAGCAGACTGGCAGCGAGATCACCTGGTCGGCTGGCGAGGCCTTGACCGCCAAGGAGGTGATGGCGGCCTTCAGGATGGCGCCTGATCAGCTTGGGGCGATGAGGCGAGACGCTGGTCTGCTGTCGAACATCAACTGGGCCGACTGGATGGGAACCCTGTTCTGGATCGTGCTCATACTCGTGTTTCTCATCATCGTGACGCGTTGCTCGGATGATTGCAGCGACATACGCGACACCTACGGCGAGTCCAGCACGGAGTACCAGCAGTGCAGGTCTTATCACAGCAGCGGTAGCGGGCATGGCGGCTCATCTGGTGGCTCATACGGCGGCTACAGCAGCGGCGGTTCACACAAGTAAGTAGCGTTTAGGAGAAACACATGATCGACATCGAATGGCTCAAGCCAGCCGTGTTCCTGGGGTCCATGGCTTATGCCCTGATGGGCGTGATCCTGTTCTGGATCTGTTTCATCATCGTGGACAAGCTCACCCCCTATGACCTGTGGGGCGAGATCGTCGAGAAGAAGAACGTGGCCCTGGCCATCGTGGTCGGCGCCATGTGCCTGGCCATCGGGCAGATCGTGGCTGCAGCCGTGCATGGTTGAACCGGTTTCGACGGCCGGCGCTCGCGAGCGCATGGCGCCGGCCGAGGTGGCCTTGCTCGCCTCGGTGTTCGTGGTTGCTGCTTGCGGGCTGGTCTATGAACTGGCGGCCGGCGCGCTGGCCAGCTATCTGCTGGGCGATTCCATCCTCCAGTTCTCGACCGTCATTGGCACCTATCTGTTTGCCATGGGCGTGGGCTCGTGGCTGTCGCGTTATCTGGAGCGCCAACTGGTGGCGCACTTCCTGCGCATCGAACTGCTCGTCGGCCTGATTGGTGGCCTGATGCCGGCGGCCCTGTTCGTGGCCAACAGCCTGCTGCCCGCCTGGGCCACATCGCCGTTCAGGGCCTTGCTCTACGGCATGGTCATGCTCATCGGCGTGCTGGTCGGGCTGGAGATCCCGCTGGTGATGCGCATCCTCAAGCGCCACTTTGCGCGACGCTATGCGCTCAAGGATCTGGTCTCCGAGGTGCTCACCTTTGACTACCTGGGGGCGCTGGTTGTTTCGCTGGCCTTTCCACTGCTGCTCGTGCCGCATCTGGGCGTGGTGCGAACGGGCGTCTTGTTCGGCCTGCTCAATGTGCTGGTGGCGGCCTGGACGCTGTGGCTGTTCAAGGCCGAGCTGCGCACATGGCGATCACATGCCGTGGCCTGTGTGGCCGTGACCATCGTATTGGCTGCGGCCATGGTCGGTGCGCCACCCCTCACCACCTGGGCGGAAGATCGCTTCTATGGCGAGGGCGTGGTGCTGCGGCAGGACACGCCGTATCAACGCATCGTCATCACACAGGGCCATGGCGGCACGCGCCTGTTCCTCAATGGCAATCTGCAGTTCGCCTCGCGTGATGAGTACCGCTATCACGAAGCCCTAGTGCACCCGGCCATGAGTGCGCAAGGCGCCCCGCGCCGCGTGTTGGTGCTGGGCGGTGGCGATGGCATGGCAGTGCGCGAGATCCTCAAGTACCCCAGCGTGCAACAGGTGACCCTGGTCGAACTGGACCCGGTCATGACCAGGCTGTTTCGCCAGGACCCGCGCCTGACCGAGCTCAACAAGAATGCCCTGAACGCACCGCGCGTGAAGGTGGTCAACGCCGATGCCTTCACCTGGCTGGGCACGCATGACGAGGTCTATGACGTCATCGTGGTGGACTTCCCTGATCCCACCAACCACGCCATCGGCAAGCTCTACACGACCACCTTCTACGCCTTGCTGGATCAGCATCTGTCGGCCAGCGGCTATGCCGTGATCCAGACCACCTCGCCGCTGATCGCACGCCACAGCTTCTGGACGGTGGTCAGCACACTGGAGGCCGTGGGCCTGCAGACCACGCCGTATCACGCACACGTGCCCAGCTTTGGCGAGTGGGGTTTCATCCTGGCGCATCACCGGCCGTGGCGTATGCCTTCGTCGCTGCCTGATGGCATGCGTTTCGTGACCTTGCCAGGCCTGCCCGCGCTGTTTGATTTCCCGCCCGACATGGCCCGCGTGCCCGCCGAGCCCAATCGCCTGAGCAACCAGGTGCTGGTGCAGACCTTCGAGGCCGAGTGGGGCCGCGTGCACCAATGAGCTGGACGCGACGGCGCTGGCTGGGCGATGCGGGCACCTTGGCCGCAAGCCTGACCTTGCCTGGCCTGAGTGCCTGTTCTGGTGGGCGCAGCAAGTCAGGCCTGAGGGCAGACTTGCCAGGCGGCTGGGTGGGCGCACATGTAGACCGCGCCCATGCCTGGCGTGATGGCCAGGTGCCCCAAACCACCTGTGCTGCCCCCCGGCGTGTGCATACCCTGATCATCGGCGCTGGCGTGGCGGGCCTCTCGGCCGCACATGCGCTGATGAAGGCAGGGTTGGACGACCTGGCTGTGCTGGATCTGGAAAACCAGCCCGGTGGCAACGCGCGTGGGCACATGGTGCAGAACCTGCCTTGCCCGCTGGGTGCGCACTATCTGCCCATGCCGGGCCCCGACGCCACTGAGGTCGCCCAATGGCTGGAAGAGATCGGCCTGATTCAGCACGAGCATGGGCGCTGGGTGGCCGACGAGCGTCATCTCTGCCACAGCCCGCAGGAACGCCTGTTTGTGCCTGATGCCAGGCAGGATCAGCCCAGCTTGTGGCGCGGCCAATGGCACGATGGTCTGTTGCCTCATCAGAGCCTCAGTGCAGAGGATCTGGCGCAGTACCAGCGTTTCTCGCGTGACGTGAACAAGGCTGTGAGCGAACTGGGCTTTGCCATGCCCACCAGCAAACGCCCCTGGCACGCGGGCTTGAACGCGCTGGATCAAATCACCTTTGCGCAATGGCTGGATCAGAACGGCTACACCTCACGGCCTTTGCGCTGGCTGCTGGACTACGCCTGCCGTGACGATTACGGCGCAGGCCTGGGCCGCGTATCGGCCTGGGCGGGGCTGCATTACTTTGCCAGCCGGCATGGCTTCGAGGTGCCGGGGCAGGGCGAGGCCCACGATGCCGTGCTCACCTGGCCGCAAGGCAATGGCTGGTTGACGCAGCACCTGGCCCAAGATCTGGGGGCGCGCTGGCAGGCGGGGCAGGTGGCCACGCGTGTGGATGTAGGGCGCGATGGCGTGCAGGTGCAAACCTGGCACAGCGGCCAGCAATGCATGCAGCCTTGGGTGGCGCAACAGGTTGTGATGGCCGTGCCCTTGTTCGTGGCGCAGCGGCTGCTCGCTCAGCCCTTGCCCCCTTTGCAAGCCATGGCCCCTCGCATGGCCTATGCGCCCTGGCTGGTCAGCAACATCTTGCTGAGCAAGCCCTTCTTTGATCGCCCCGGTGCGCCGCTGGCCTGGGACAACGTGCCCTACATCTCGGAGGGCGTGAGAGGTGTTGACACCCCGGCATTGGGCTATGTCGATGCCCGCCATCAAAGCCTGGCACCCGTTACCGGCCCCATGCTGCTGACTCACTACTGGGCCCTGGGTGGGCAAGATGCGGCGCAAGGGCAGGCGCTGCGGCAAGCCCTGTTGAAGGACGATTGGCGCGCATGGGCAGACAGAGTGGCGGCCGATCTGGCGCGTGTGCATCCAGACCTGCCCGGCTTGGTCCAGCAGATGGACCTCATGCGCTATGGCCACGCCATGAGCATCCCCGTGCCGGGTGTGCGTGGCCATGCGGCCCTGACCGCGTTGCAGCAGCCACAAGGCCGCCTGCATTTCGCGCACAGTGACCTGTCAGCCTATTCCGTATTCGAAGAGGCCTTCACGCACGGCGTGCGTGCGGCCAATCAGGTGTTGCGGGCTTCAGGCAAGGCGCGCAGCAAGGTGTGACGAGACTGGCGCGTTGGCTCAAAACCGGCCACCAGCGTATCGAGCAGCCCTTGAGCGCGTTCGGCGTTGTCGCTCAACAGATTGCAGACGAACACATCCAGCGTGACCACGCCCAGTTCGGGCCAGGTGTGCACGGCCAAGTGCGATTCCGCCAGCAGCACCACACCCGTGACCCCAGCCACCTGATGCCCCTGTGCAGGCTCGAAGCCATGAAAGCGCTCACCCACGGCTTGCAGTCCGGCGTCGGCCACTGCCTGGATGCAAGCCTGGCGCAAGGCCTCCGTTTGCGTCATCCAGGGGTGAGTGGGCTTGCAGCCCGCCAGATCCGCTGTGAGGTGTGTGCCTTGGGTGCCTTGTTGGCGAATGGGCGTTGGCGCGCTCATGGCAGTCATGGTCTGATTCAGCACGCAGGCGAGTCTGTGTTCAGTTCTGCCAGTCGCTGCGGCGTGCCCACGTCTACCCAAGGGCCGGTGTACAGGCGCCCTGAAAGTTTGCCCGCATCAATCGCCCGTTCCAGGCAGGGGCGCAAGGCGGCTTTCTCGCCTAGGCCAATGCCATCCACCATGGCCGGCTTGTAAAGACCAATGGTCGAATAGGTGTAAGCCGGGGTGCCCGCTGGCGCCACATCCTTGCGCAGCACACGGCCTTGTGCGGACAAGGCAAAGTCCCCTTGAGGCACATGTGCCGGATTGGGCACCAGCCACATCTGCCCCCAGTCTTCGCTTTGCGCAAAAGCCTGAGCAGCGTCAGCATCAAACCGGAAACCTGGCACGAACACGTCACCCGCCAGCACCCAGAAGGCGCCACCCAACAAGGGCAGGGCCTTGGCCATGCCGCCTGCGGTTTCCAGCGCGCCGCCATGGTCGCGGCCTTCCATCGAGTAATGGATGCACAAGCCCCAACGCGAGCCATCACCCAGTGCAGTGGGGAACTGGTCTTCCAGATGCGCGGTGTTGATCACCACATCGCGCACGCCGTCACGCGCCAACGCTTCCAGATGCCATTCGATCAAGGGCTTGCCTTGTACGTGCAGCAAAGGCTTGGGCGTGGCGTCGGTCAAAGGCCGCATGCGTTCGCCGCGGCCGGCGGCCAGAATCAGGGCAGGGAGCTGGGTCATGTACGGAAGCTGCTTTCGCTGTCAGCTTCCGATTGTCGTGCATGACGGTGGCTTCTTCAGGCCGTGCGCGTTTGTTGTGCGGGCGCCGCTGGCGTCAGGTGGAAGCGGTTGGCCCGCTTGAAGGTGCCGAAGTCATTGAAGCGCACGCCCATCTCACGCATCACCTTGTGGGCGATGCCGGCATTCCATTGGCGAATGTAGAAGGGCTCTTTCACGGCGAAGTGGTGGATGGCATGTGTGCTGCCAAAGTTGAAGCAGAACAGCTGCAAAGGCATCAGCCACCAGGGGTTGAGCACCTGGCATTGCTGCATGGCGTTGCGTGCTTCCACATCGCCGTAGTAGTGCATGTTGGAGCTGATGAACTGGATGCTGAAGGTGCGCAGCAAGCTGGGCAGCATGTAGACCACACCGAACACATCCAGCTTTTGCAGCAAGCCGTCAGCCCATTGCGGGCCGCTGAAGCCGAGCTGCGGCGCAGCCCACATCACCACATGCAGCACGATCCAGGCGTGGAACACGAAGTAGTACAGCGTGCCCAGTGGCAGGAAAGCCGATGCCTGTTCACGCAGCAGCTTGATGAACTCTGCCTTACTGGCAGGCTGCTGGGCCTTGATGTAGCTGCGCACGGCCTTGCGCATGGTCATGGGGCGCAGCATCACGCCCATCATGTTGTCGGCCGTCATCAGCAGGCGGCGCAGGCCCCAGGTTTCGCCATTGGTGATGCCGCGCTCTTCCAGATCGGATTCGGTGCCGGATACCTTGTGATGGTGCAGATGCAGCTTGCGGCGCACAAAGGGGCTCACGGTGCTGGCGCGTGCCACCCACCCGACGGCCAGCATCAGGCTGTTGGCCCAAGGCTTGGTGCGGAAGTACATCTGGTGGATGAGATCGTGCTCCAGCTCGTGGATGAACGAGGCAAAGATGGCCGTGACCGGCACACACAGCCACCAGGGGATCATGCCTTCGACGTACAGCCAGCCGCTGGCGATCATGCCGGTCAGTGACACGATCATGATGGTGGCGCCAATGGCATCCTGGTGTGCCAGCCAGGCGTGGCGCTGGCGCAGCTCAACGCCTGCCTGCAGCACCACCGAGCGGATGTGCTCCGACTTCTGCGCATCGCTCATGCGATTGGGGTTGATACGTTTGCTCATGGTCTCCTCGTTATACGCAATCCTGAGACAGGAGCGTACCGAGTTGACCTGGATGAGCGTGAGGGGTAATCAGGCCGAAAACCAGTCAATTCGGGCCACGGCTGGTTTGGCGCTGGCGCCATTCACGTGGTGAAAAACCGGTCCATTTGGCAAAAGCACGTGCGAAGTTGGCAGGATCCGTGTAGCCCACGGCCTCGGCCACCTGCTTGATCGCCAGGGTGGGATTGCCCAGCAGGCGCAGGCTGTCTTGATGGCGGGCCTGGTCCAGCAAGGATTGAAAGCTGCAGCCTTCATCTTGCAGCCTGCGCTTGAGTGTGCGTTCCGACAGCAGGAGCTTTTGCGCCATCGCCGCGACATCCGGGTAGCGCCCCTCCGAGCAGATCAGATGGCCGCGTACCAGGTCGGCCGTGGTTTGCTCGGCTGCCTTTTTGGCGATTTCCTGCTCACACCGGTCAATCGCCAGCTGCACGCTGACGGCGTCTGCCGAAGGGATCGGTTCATCCAGCATGCGTGCCGGGAAGCGGATCTGCACCGCCGCTTGATTGAAGCGAAAGCGCGGCAGGCGGTCTTTATAGCTGGCATAGGCCACGGGTTCGGCGTAGGGCACCCAGATCTCGCTGGTCCAGCCTGCTGTGGCCGTGTCGGTACCCAGCACTTTGGCAAACAGGCTGCACAACTCGACCAGGACCAGATCCAGAATCAAGGCACGTTGCGGCCCCAAGGGCATGGTCTCCCGCAGGTCGATCACCACCTGATCACCCTTGATCGACATGTCGCTGTGAAAGACCGACACGCGCGCCTGAAAGTAGCGTTCGCTGAACTCGATGGCTTCACGCAGCGTGGCGCAACTGATCAAACCAAAACCGACGAAACCGTGTTTGGTGACCTGGCTGCGCAAGCCCAGCTCATAGGCCAGGCCACTGTCGCCGTCCAGCCGCCAGGCGTTGTTGAGCATGACCACGTACTGCCAGCCGCTGATCTGGGTATGTTGATCCTGCAGTTGCGCTCGGCTCAGTTCACTGCCCGCGAGGATGTCCTGCTCAGCGTGACCGTGCTCTGTCATCAATGACAGCAGAGACAGGCCATAGGTGGCGGGAATCGTGGCGTTCCTGGGGGAGGGCAAGGACATGGATGAATCAACAGCGGTGCATGCGATAACAAGGCGCATTCTGTGGCATTCCACCACGACTTGCGTACTTCATCACGAACAAGAGGGCGGGCTTGTCGGCCAGGCGCACCAATGTTCAAGTTGCAGGCAGGCGAGCCGATAGAAAGTCGCTATGCCAGCAAGGCCGCCTGATCCGGGTGGGTTTGCTGCAGCCTTTGATCATGTCAAGCTGAAGGACGTCGTTCATGAAAATCACAACCCAAGTCAAGGTGTTGACTGGCGGCATGTTGGCCGGGGTAGCGGCCGTTTGTGCGCTGGCCTTGTCTCAGTCGAGCGGTGCCGGCAAGGATGGCATGGCCACCTGGCTGATCCTCATCAGTGCGGTCGTCGGCATTGGCGGCGTATTTGGCGGGCTGATGATCGTGCGCAATATCGCATCACGACTGGCTTATGCCAAGGCTCAGGCCGATGAGTTGGCCGCCTTGAACCTCACGGGCACCAACACGGACAAGGTCGACGATGAAGTCGGCGAGTTCGTGCTGGCGCTCGATCGAATGCGTTCTGAGATGTCCAATGTGGTCAGTACCGTGCGCCGTAACTCGGACAGCGTGGCCACAGCGAGTTCGCAAATCGCGCAGGGCAACCAGGATCTGTCAGGCCGCACCGAGCAACAGGCCTCGTCGCTGCAGCAAACGGCGTCGTCCATGGAAGAGCTGGGCTCGACCGTGCGCCAGAACGCGGACAACGCGCGCCAGGCCAATCAACTGGCACAAGGGGCTTCCAGCGTGGCCGCTCGCGGTGGCGAGGTGGTGTCCCAGGTGGTTGATACCATGAAGGGCATCAACGAAAGCTCGCGCAAGATCGCCGACATCATCACCGTGATCGATGGCATCGCCTTCCAGACCAACATCCTGGCGCTGAACGCCGCTGTGGAAGCGGCGCGTGCTGGTGAGCAGGGCCGAGGCTTTGCCGTGGTGGCTGGCGAGGTGCGCAACTTGGCGCAACGCAGCGCCGAGGCAGCCAAGGAAATCAAGAGCCTGATCAACACCAGCGTTGAGCGTGTTGAGCAAGGCACGGGGCTGGTCGATCAGGCCGGCTCGACCATGCAAGAGATCGTGGCATCGATCAGGCGCGTGTCCGACATCATTGGCGAGATCAGCGCAGCCAGCGTCGAGCAAAGCAGTGGTGTGGCCTCCGTGGGTGACGCTGTCAGCCAGATGGACCAGGCCACGCAGCAGAATGCGGCGCTGGTTGAAGAAAGCGCTGCAGCGGCGGAAAGCCTCAAGCAGCAAGCCCACCAACTGGTGCAGGCCGTGGCCGTGTTCAAGGTAGACCATGGCATGAGTCACTCGGTTTCGTCCATGAGCAAACCGGCATCGTTGCCAAGCTACGGTGGTCAGGAGCGCCGTGCAGGTAGCCGTGTGCAGCCCGCGGCGTCTGCCGCTGCACCGGCTTTCACACCAACGCCGAAGGTCAGCGCAGCACCGCGCAGCGAGCCTCTGGCTTCGCCAGCATCTTTCGAGCCCAAGAGTGAGCCGAAAGGTGGGGCAAGTGATGATTGGGAAACGTTCTGATCAAAAGCAAACCCGGCGATAAGCCGGGTTTTTGCTTGGTGGGTGCCAGGTACTTTGTCAGCGATCCAGTTTGAACTCCGCCACAGCCTGCACCAGTTGTTGAGCCTGTTGCTTGAGGCTTTCCGCCGCAGCGGCGCTTTCTTCAACCAGCGCCGCATTTTGTTGTGTGGCTTCATCCATTTGACCCACTGCTTGCCCCACCTGGGCCACACCGCTGCTTTGCTCGGCGCTGGCGTGGCTGATCTTGCCCACAATGGCCGTCACGTTCTGAATCGCGTTCACCACCTCACTCATGGTGGAGCCCGCCTCATCCACCTGACGCGTGCCTTCCTCCACCCGATCCACACTGGTGGCGATCAGGCTCTTGATCTCGCGGGCGGCGCCGGCTGAACGTTGCGCCAGTGAACGCACCTCGCTTGCCACCACCGCAAAGCCTCGGCCCTGCTCACCGGCACGCGCCGCTTCCACCGCGGCGTTCAGCGCCAGGATGTTGGTCTGGAAGGCGATGCCATCGATCACACCGATGATGTCGGCGATCTTGCGCGAGCTTTCGTTGATGCCCTTCATGGTATCGACCACCTGGGACACCACTTCGCCGCCTTGAGATGCCACTTGCGAGGCACCTTCGGCCAACTGATTGGCTTCCAGCGCATTGGCCGCGTTTTGCCTAACCGTGACGCCCAACTGCTGCGTCGAACTGGCCGTTTGCTGCAAATTGCCCGCCGTTTGCTCTGTGCGGTGGCTGAGATCCGCATTGCCTGCCGCGACCTCGGCGGATGCCACCTCGATGCTGTCAGCCGTGGCGCGTACTTTCGAGATCACGTTCACCAGATTGGCGCGCATCTGCTCCAGACGGCGTAGCAGGGAGTCGATTTCGTTCTCGCCATCGGCATGGATCTTCACGGACAGATCGCCGTGCGCAATCGCATCGGCTGTTGCGTCGGCCTTCTCGAAACCCAGGCGCAGATTGCGCAGCACTTGCGCAGAAGCCAAAGTGCCCGGCACGCCCAGCCCCACAGCCAGGATGAGGAACCATATGGCGGCCTGTTTGTGGCGGGCATCGGCATCGGAGGCTGCGTGCTCTGCAGCATCTTCCTGATACTGGTGCAAGGCATTAAGGGATTTGAGCAT
>NZ_SCTN01000037.1 GCF_004297345.1 Aquabacterium sp.
CCTGGATACTGGATCGATCAAGAGCTGTCCAACCATCGCCACTCATGTCGCCGCCTCAGGGTCCATCCAAGGGTTCGCCGAGCAAGCAAAGCAGTGCCAGCACGTGGCGCAGCCCGAGTGCCAAACATCAGCGCCGCATTGAGCTGATGGTGTTGATCGGCTGCGGTTTCCTGATCACCGCCGGCCTGGGTTGGGCGCTCATGTTTGCCCTGCGCGATCAATGGCTGGCCGTGCCCATGGAGTTGTGGCTTGCCGTGACGGGCGTCGGAGGGGGAATCATGGCTCGCCGTGGGCGGGTGCATGAAGCTGGTCTGCTGGTGGTGGCCACCGTGTTCATCACCCTGGTGGGCATATGCGTGTTGCTGGATGTGCCCTCGCCCGCCGTCCCGCGCTCCACCCACCATCTCTTTCCGGCCGTGGGGGCGTGTGCGTTCATGCTGCTGCGGGGTAACAGCCCCTGGTTGCGCCATGGGGTGACCGGGGCCTGCTTTGTGGCCTACGTGGTGTTTGATCTGCCGGGACTGGTGGGCTACCACTCTGCGTATGTTCAGCCAGACGACGTTCGCGCCTTGAACACCTGGGGCAATGATTTCTTTGCCATGGCCACGCTCTACATGGCCTTGCAGGTGATGCAGGCCGACGTGAGCGCGCACAACGCACTCGAAAACGACCTGCGCACGGCTTTGGTGGAAGGGCAGTTCGTTCTGTACTACCAACCTCAAGTGAGCGTGGATGGCCGCGTGATTGGAGCTGAGGCCCTGGTGCGCTGGAAGCACCCGCGCCATGGCATGGTGCCGCCAGGCGACTTCATTCCGCTGGCAGAAGAGACCGGCCTCATCCTGCCGCTGGGCGAGTGGGTGATGCGCCAGGCCTGCACACAACTGGCGATCTGGGCGCGCAGCCCGGCCACGGCGGCGCTGAAGGTGTCTGTCAACGTGAGCGCCAGACAGTTCCGCCAACCCGACTTCGTGGCCGAAGTCAGCAGCATCATCGAGCGTTGTGGGATTGATCCCAGCCGGCTCAAGCTGGAGCTGACCGAGAGCATGCTGGCCAATGACCTGGACGACATCATCGGCAAGATGGACGCCTTGCGCGCGCGCGGTGTGAGCTTCTCGCTGGACGACTTCGGTACCGGCTTCTCATCGCTGGCTTACCTCAAGCGCCTGCCGCTGGACCAGCTCAAAATCGATCAGGCCTTTGTGCGTGACCTGCTGAGCAATGCCAACGATGCGGCGATTGCCAACACGGTGGTCAGCCTGGGCCAGAACCTGGGCCTGGAGGTGATTGCCGAAGGGGTGGAGACCGAAGGCCAGCGTAATTTCCTGACCTCGATCGGCTGCCACCACTTCCAAGGCTACCTCTACAGCAAGCCCGTGCCGGTGGCCGACTTCGAAGCCTATATCCGCCGCGTGGTGGAGGTGCTGGGTGTGGGCGCAGATGGCGAACTGAGCCCCAGCCCCGTTTAAATCAGAGCGTGATGCTCTTGCTCTGGGTGTCCCAGCCGTCTACCTGCCATTCCAGTTCGTAGGACGCCGAGCCGATGTGATGGCCGACGCCGATGATGTTGGCGAGCTGGCCGCCCTTGGCCGTGAAGAACACGCTCACGCCCTCAGTGCTGCTGCGCTTGCCCTCGGACACATGGCATACGCCCGAGCTCTTGTAGGGGAACTTGTCGTTGGCGCCGGTTTCGCCCACGTGGTTGGAGATGGCCTCGAAAGCCTTGTTCACATTTTTGACCCAGGTGACGCTGCCTTGGCCTACCTTGCTCACGACGAAGGCGAGGAAGTCATCACTGTCCATGACGCCCATCTTGTCCGTGCGCTTCATACCCCAGATAGTCAGTGCCATGATGTGATCCCGTGCTTGAGTGGAGTCGCGCCAAAGCGGCCCGACGATGCGGCGCATTATGTCGGGCGTGTCTCAAGCAGGCATTGTCCAAAAGTCACATGGCCATGATGGCGCCATGGGCCTTACTGGGGCGATTCGTACAAGCGGATGATGGATGAGAAGTCCAGCTTGCCTTGGCCTTGCTGGCTCCACATCTGATAGAGCTGTTGGGCCAGTGCGCCCAGCATCAGCGGGTGCTTTGCGCCTTTGGCGGCATCGGTGGCCAGGCCCAGGTCCTTGAGCATCAGGTCGACGCCAAAGCCGCCGGTGTAGCCACGCGAGGCGGGCGCAGTTTCGATGATGCCGGGATAGGGGTTGTAGGTGTCAGCGCTCCAGCAGCGGCCCGTCGAGGTGTTGATGATGCCGGCCAGCACCTGGGGATCGATGCCCAGCGAGGTGCCGAGGGACATGGCTTCGGACACGCCGATCATCGAGATCGCCAGCAGCAGGTTGTTGCAGATTTTGGCCACCTGGCCCGTGCCCACGCCGCCGCAGTGCACGATGTTCTTGCCCATGGCCTGCAGAACGGTTTGAGCCTGTTTGAACAAGGCATCATCGGCGCCGACCATGAAGGTCAGCGTGCCGGCTGCCGCGCCGCCTGTGCCACCTGACACGGGCGCGTCGGCAAACGGGTTGCCGTGGGCTGCGGCCTTCTCGGCCAGACGGCGCGCGGTGGCCGGGTCGATGGTGCTGCAGTCCACGATGGGGACACCCTTGGGCACGCCCGTGAGCACACCTTGCGGGCCCGTGAGCACCGCCTCCACATGGGCGGCTGCGGGCAACATGGTCAGCACGAAGCCAGCTTCGCGTGCGGCCTCGGCAGGCGTGCCGGCTGTGCGCGCGCCCTCGCCGACCAGTGTGGCCACGGCCTCCTGGTTCAGGTCGAACACGGTCACGGCGTGGCCGGCCTTGACGAGGTTGCGGGCCATGGGGCCACCCATATTGCCCAGTCCGATGAAGGCGATGTTCATGTGCGGTCTCCTCGGGCGCTTCAGCGCAGGCTGATGGTGGTGTTGACACCCGTGTTGACGGTGTTGTCATCGAACCAGCGGGCGGTCACGGTTTTGGTCTGCGTATAGAACTGCACGACCTGCTTGCCGTAGGGGCCCAGATCACCCAGCTTGGAGCCGCGTGAGCCCGTGAAGCTGAAGAAGGGCACAGGCACGGGGATGGGCACGTTGATGCCCACCTGGCCCACATCGATCTCGCTCTGGAACTTGCGTGCTACCGCGCCGCTTTGCGTGAACAGGCCCACGCCGTTGCCGAACGGGTTGGCATTGATGAGGGCAATGGCCTCGTCCAGTGTGGCTACGTTCAGCGTGATCAGCACGGGACCAAAGATCTCTTGCGTGTAGATCTGCATGTGGGCCTTGACGCCGCCGAACACGGTGGGGCCCACGAAGTTGCCACGCTCGTAGCCGGGTACGCTGATGCCACGGCCATCGAGCAGCAGCTCGGCGCCTTCGGCCACACCGCTGGCGATCAGCGACTCCACACGGGCCTTGGCGCGTGGCGAGATCACCGGGCCCACATCGGTGCCGGGTTGCACACCGGCATTGACCTTGAGCAGCCTGGCGCGCGCCACCACATCGGGCAGCCAGTCCTTGGCGGCACCGACGAACACGCCCACCGAGGTGGCCATGCAGCGCTGGCCGGCCGCCCCGAAGGCTGCACCGACCAAGGCGTTGAGCGTGTGTTCCTTGTTGGCGTCCGGCATGATCACCGCATGGTTCTTGGCCCCCATCATGGATTGCACACGCTTGCCATGCTGGCCCGCCAGGTTGTAGACGTGCGTGCCGACTTCGGTCGAGCCCACGAAGGACACGGCCACGATGTCCGGGTGCGTGCAGATGGCGTCCACCACCTCCTTGCCACCGTGCACCACATTGAGCACGCCGGCCGGCACACCGGCTTGCAGGGCCAGCGCCACCAGCTCCATCGTGGACATGGGGTCCTGCTCGGAAGGCTTGAGCACGAAGGTGTTGCCGCAGGCGATGGCCATGGGGAACATCCACAGCGGGATCATGGCGGGGAAGTTGAAGGGGGTGATGCCGGCACACACGCCGATAGGCTGGCGCAGCGTGTAGGTGTCCACACCACCGGCCACGTTCTCGGCGAACTCGCCCATCTGCAGGCTGCCGATCGAGCAGGCGTGCTCCACCACCTCCAGGCCACGGATGATGTCGCCTTCGGCATCGGCCAGGGTCTTGCCTTGTTCGTTGGTGAGCACGGCGGCGATGCGAGGCAGGTTTTCGCGGATCAGGGCCTGGAAGCGCAGCATGATGCGCATGCGGGCCGCCAGCGGGGTGCTCTTCCAGGTCTTGAACGCGGCTTTGGCCGAGGCCACGGCGGCGTTGATCTCGTCAGGCGTGGCAAAGGGCACCTGCG
>NZ_SCTN01000311.1 GCF_004297345.1 Aquabacterium sp.
GAAGCGGCTGATGCCCTGGTGATGGACCGTCGCTGGCTGGACATGCCGCTCAACGAGTTCGTGCCCGAGGCGCACAGCCAGGCACGCCAGATGATCGAGCGCCGCTTGAGCCGCGAGGTGGGCGAACGCAGGTTGGTCGATGAAGTTCGCTGGGCGCTGGAGAGGCGACCTGAACTGTTGCGTGATGGCTTGGAGGCCACGGCTGCGGCTTTGACGCTGCATCCGCGCACCTTGCAGCGTCGTCTGCAGGCAGAAGGTTTCAAGTACGTGGATGTGCAGTCTCAGGCCAAGTGCCAGCGTGCGCAGACCATGCTCAAGCGGCGTGCCATCAGCATGGAATCCATCAGTGTCGAGTTAGGCTTTTCCGACCGGCGGGCCTTTACGTTCGCCTTCAAGCGCTGGACGGGTTTGTCGCCCAGTGCCTACCGTGATCAATTGGGCTTGAGCGCCCGTTGAGCAGGTCTGGGCTCTGATAGAGTCCGGCACATGTCAGAACGTTCAGATCTCCAAGGCCGGCACATCGTGCTGGGCCTGACGGGCGGCATTGCCTGCTACAAATCGGCCGAACTCGTTCGCCTGCTGACCAAGGCGGGCGCCACCGTGCAGGTGGTCATGACGGAGGCGGCCGAAGCCTTCATCACGCCCGTGACCATGCAAGCACTCTCCGGGCGCGCGGTGGTGACCAGCCAGTGGGATGCGCGCGAACCCAACAACATGGCGCACATCAACCTTGGCCGAGAGGCCGATGCGGTGATCGTGGCACCCGCCAGTGCGGATTTCATCGCCAAACTGGCGCAGGGCAGGGCCGATGAGTTGTTGAGCCTGCTGTGCCTGGCGCGCCCTCGTGAGCGATGCCCCTTGTTGGTGGCACCGGCCATGAACCGCGAGATGTGGTCGCATCCGGCCACGCAACGCAATGTGGCCACGCTGGTGGCCGATGGCACGCTCATCCTGGGGCCAGGTTGTGGTGATCAGGCCTGCGGCGAAGTGGGCGATGGGCGGATGCTGGAGCCCGCCGAGTTGCTGGACGATCTGATCGCCTTCTTCCAGCCCAAGCTGCTGACTGGTCGACGCCTGCTGATCACGGCCGGCCCGACCTTCGAGCCCATCGATCCGGTGCGAGGCATCACCAATCACTCGTCAGGCAAGATGGGCTTTGCCTTGGCGCGTGCGGCAGCCGAGGCTGGCGCCGATGTCACCTTGGTGGCTGGGCCTGTGCATTTGCCCACGCCGCGCGGCGTCAAGCGCGTGAACGTGATGACTGCTCAGCAGATGTATGAGGCCGTGGTGCCGCATGCGTCGGCCTATGAGGTGTTCATTGCCACGGCGGCTGTGGCCGATTGGCGCCCAGCCAACCTGAGCGAACACAAGATCAAGAAGGAAGGCAAGAAGCTGGCCCCGACCTTCGAGCTGACCGAGAACCCCGACATTCTGGCGGCGGTGGCCGCCTTGCCCAAGCCGCCTTATTGCGTGGGCTTTGCCGCTGAGAGCGAGAACCTGCTGGAGCACGCGCGCGCCAAGCTGATCCGCAAACGCATCCCGCTGATCATCGGCAATCTGGGGCCGGCCACCTTTGGCCGTGATGACAACGCCTTGCTGGTGGTGGACGCCCAGGCGCACCATGCGCTGCCGGCGGATGGGCAGCCCGTCGATAAACTCACTCTGGCCCGCGTCCTGATGCAGGAGCTGGCGCAACGCCTTCAAGCAGTTCAAGCATGACTACAGTAGATATTCGCGTTCTCGATCCCCGCATGAGCGACAGCCTCCCGGCATATGCCACGCCAGGGAGTGCCGGCTTGGACCTGCGTGCCTGCCTGGATGAACCTGTTGTGCTTGAGCCGGGGCAGGCTCATCTGATCCCCACAGGCTTGTCCATGCACCTGGGCGATCCTGGCTTGGCAGCGATGATCCTTCCCCGCTCGGGTTTGGGCCACAAGCACGGCATCGTGTTGGGCAATCTGGTCGGTTTGATCGACTCGGATTACCAGGGGCCTTTGATGGTCAGTTGTTGGAACCGCGGCTCGGCGGCGTTCACTATCCAGCCTATGGAGCGCATTGCGCAACTGGTGATCGTCCCGGTCGTGCAAGCCAGCTTCCGCCTGGTAGACAGTTTTGAAGATGCCTCTCAGCGCGGCGCAGGCGGTTTCGGCTCGACGGGCACGCGCTGAGCGCATCCGGGCAAGAAGGCCAAGTCAGTGCAGGGTGGCGTCCGAGGGCGCGGCCTGGATCAGGCTCAGCGGCGAATCAGACACAGAGCCCTGTTCCGCTTCTTCTTGCGTCGCCGCACGCACGTCCACCACCTTGAGCGACAGGTGCAAGGCCAGGCCTGCCAAAGGGTGGTTGCCATCCAGCACCACGTGTGTCTCGTACACCTCGGTCACGGTGTAGACCACGTCTGCGGGCATGTCCGGCGTCTTGGATCCTTCAGGTGGACCTTCAAACTGCATGCCTTCTGACACCTCCGGCGGGAAGATGTCGCGGGATTCGAAGAACACGAGTTCAGCGTGGTAGTCGCCAAATGCGTCTTCCGGCTCCAGATGCAGATTAGCCTCGAAGCCAGTGCTCTGGCCTAGCAGGGTTTCTTCGACCTTGGGCAACAGGTCTTCGCCACCCAGGAGGAACTCCATGGGTTCGGCCAGTTCATCAATGAGTTGCCCCTGGGCGTCTTCCAGACGCCACACCAGGCTCACTACGCAGGGAGAGGAAATGATCATGCCCCGATCATCTCATGCCCTGTTGCCCAGCCTCGTGCCGACATGCAGGCCTCGTTGAGCCTGATCAGGAGCGGGCAGGCCACAGGCATCGCACAATGGCGGCATGAAAGCCCCCAAGACCTCCACCAAATCGGCCGCCGCGCCGCAAGCCCCGGCAGGGCCCCTGGACATCGATCAGATCACGCCGTTGCTGGGTGGCATGTCGCCAGCCAAATTCATGCGCGACTACTGGCAGAAGAAGCCCTTGCTGATCCGCCAGGCCATACTTGGTGTGCAGTCGCCCATTGAACGCAGCAAGCTGTTTGCGCTGGCCGAGAGCGAGGACGTGGAGTCTCGCCTGATCGTCAAGACCGATGGCGCTGCAAAAAAATCGAAAAAGGCTGGTGCGGATGCCGGCTGGCGCATGTCCCATGGCCCGATGAACCGCCGCAGCCTGCCGGCCATGTCTCAGCCAGGTTGGACCTTGTTGGTGCAGGGCCTGGATCTGCACGTGCCTGCTGCGTATGAGCTGCTGCAACAATTTCGCTTTGTGCCGGATGCCCGCCTGGACGACCTGATGATCTCCTACGCCACGGACGGTGGCGGTGTGGGCCCGCATTACGACTCGTATGACGTCTTCTTGCTGCAAGTGCACGGTCAGCGCCGCTGGCGCATCGGGCCACTGAAGGATGCCAGCCTGCAGGCCGATGTGCCCTTGAAGATCCTGACCCATTTCGTACCCGAGCAGGATCTGGTGCTGGAACCCGGCGACATGCTCTACCTGCCGCCACGCTGGGCGCACGATGGCATCGCGCAAGGCGAATGCATGACGTGCTCGGTGGGCTTCCGAGTGCCAGAGAAGACCGATCTGGCACGTGAAGTGCTGCTTCGTCTCGTTGAAGGCCTGGAGTGCCCGGAGGTGCCGGATTTGTACAAGGATCCCGAGCAGCCGGCTACCGTCACGCCGGGCCAGATTCCTGCCGCGCTGCAGGAGTTCGCCTTGGCCGCCGTGATGAAGGCCTTGAAAGACCCTTCGGCCTTGCACTCTGCTCTGGGCGAGGTGCTGTCAGAGCCCAAGCCTCGCGTGTGGTTCCAGGCTGGCGAGCCTTTGCCGGACGGTGTCGGGGTGCGCCTCGACCCGCGCACCCGCATGGTCTACGATGACAAGCGCGTCTTTGCCAATGGCGAGTCCTGGGTGGCTGCAGGCAAGGATGCCCGTCAGTTGCGCCTGTTGGCTGATCGGCGTGCCCTGTCTGCATCCGATGTCGCCAGGGTCAGCCCGGCACTCAGGGAGTTGCTGGATCAGTGGACGGAAG
>NZ_SCTN01000312.1 GCF_004297345.1 Aquabacterium sp.
CTCGTTTTACGAGGCCATGCAGCAAGGTGATCTGGACAAGATGATGTCCGTGTGGGCGGACGACGAAGAGATCGCCTGCGTGCATCCCGGTGGGCCCCGCGTGGTCGGTACCGTGGCGGTGCGGGCGGGTTTCGAGGCCGTGTTCGTCAATGGCCCGGTTCATGTTCAGGTTCACCACGTGCGCCGCATGGAAACGGCCACCATGGCCATTCACCATGTGACCGAGAAGGTGCAGGCCACTACGGAGCGCGGGCTGGAAACCGCCTACGTGATCGCCACCAATGTGTTCGTGCGCACGGCCATGGGCTGGCGCATGGTGGCGCACCACGCCAGCGCCGGTTTGCCGCAGGATCTGCCGGACATCATCGAACCGCGCACCATCTTGCATTGAATTGAATCAGACCTGAAGCACCATGCAGTACCGCGCTCCACGCTGGCTGGCCGGCCATGGCGCTTTCGCCGGCAATGTGCAGACCATTTGGCCGGCGCTGTACAGCAAGGCGCATGTTGATCACGGCCATGTGCTTGTGGCCTACCGGCGCGAGCGCTGGGATACGCCTGATGGCGATTTCATTGACGTGGATTTTCTGCCCGCGGCTGTGTTGGCTGGCGCACAGCCGAAGACCGCACACAAAGCCCGTGTGCAACTCGTGCTGTTCCACGGCCTGGAAGGTTCTTCCCAGAGCCACTACGCACGAGCCTTTGCCCACTGGGCTCATGCATCTGGCTGGGACTACGTGGTGCCGCACTTCCGTGGCTGCTCGGGTGAATTGAACCGTGCGCCACGTACCTATCATTCAGGTGACCACGCCGAGATCAACTGGATCTTGAGGCGCCTGGCGCAGGCGCATGCCGGGCCAACCGTGGCCGTGGGCGTTTCGCTGGGGGGCAATGCCTTGCTGCGATGGGCTCAAGAGGCCGGCAACGAGGCCTCACAGGTGGTCAAGGCCGTGGTGGCCATCTCGTCGCCCGTTGATCTGGCCGCAGCGGGCCATGCCTTGGGGCGCGGTTTCAATCGCCAGATCTACACGCGCATGTTTCTGAACTCCATGAAGCCCAAGGCGCTGGCCAAGCTGCAGCAATTTCCTGGTCTGGCCAATGAGGCAGCCCTGCGCGCAGCGCGGGATCTGTACGAGTACGACAATGCCTTCACCGCGCCCTTGCATGGGTTTGCCAACACGGAAGACTATTGGGCGCGCTGTTCCGCCAAGCCCGGGCTCAAGGCCATGCGTGACGTGCCGGCGCTGGTGCTCAACGCCCGCAATGATCCTTTTGTACCGGCGTCCAGCTTGCCAACCCGGGGCGAAGTAGGCCCGGCGGTGACTTTGTGGCAACCTCACGAAGGTGGGCACGTGGGTTTTCCAGCCGGGCGATTCCCAGGGCATGTGGCCGATCTGCCCGAGACGGTCGGGTATTGGTTGAAGCAGCAGCTCTCGGCCTGAACCAACAACAAGACAAAACTGAGGACACGACCATGGACGACATCGTCAAAGCCGCCTTGAAGAAGTGGCCCAATGTGCCGGATTGCTACGGCTGGCTGGCCTTGGATGCGCGTGGCGACTGGTACATGCGTGATGACCGCATCCAGGCCGCCGGCCCCTTCCCGCAAGTCAAGGGCAGCCGCATCACCCACGACAAGCTCAAGGAATTCATCCATCGCAACTATGAACACGACGAGCAGGGCGCCTGGTTCTTCCAGAATGGCCCGCAGCGTGTTTACCTGCAACTGGAGGCCACGCCGCTGGTGTTTGGTGTCCACAAACATGGTGAGGGCGAGCGGGCCCGCTTTGCGGTCGAGTCCCACACTGGCAAGCTGGCTCAGGAGATCCGCTGCAGCTGGTTGGACGAGCACGGCCGCTTGTTCCTGGATACCGATCTGGGCTTTGGCGTGGTGCGCTCGCTGGACATGGATGCGGCCGCCGATGCCGTGGAAGCGGGCGTCTGGGCGCCCGAGGAAATGCCCTTTGCCGAAATGCCTGTCCGTTTCAACTACTGTCTGAACCCGCAGCCTGTGGCGAAGGCATAAAAAAACCGGCTCCGAGGAGCCGGTTTTTCTTGGTGCGAAACCGTATCAGGGAGCCGAAGCGGCTGCGGCAGGGGCTGCAGGTTCAGAGAATTTGGCGCCACCGGCGTTGGCCATGTAGACCAGACCGCGCTGCACTTCCAGATCAGAGAAATCGCCGCCGCCTTGTGCGGGCATGGCGTTGAAGCCCTTCAGAGCGTGCTCCAGCAGCTTGGCTTCGCCTTGTGCAATGCGTGGGCCCCAGGCGCCAGCATCACCAAACTTGGGGGCGCCCAGCATGCCAGCGGCGTGGCAGTTTGTACATTGAGCTTTGAACACCTCTTCGCCGGAGCGGGGGCCGGTGTTGGCCGAGGCCAGTTTGATCTCGACCGTGCCCACGGGCATGATGCGCTGAGACACGGCTTGCGCGCTCAGGGCTTCACTGCCAGCGGCAGATTTGTTGCTGGACGACACATAGTTCACCAACAGACCGATGATGACCACCGGGATGATGAACGCAGCCAGCACGGCAGCAATCAATTGCTGTGGGGTGCTGATCGGGCCTTGATGGTGGCCGGACTCTTGGGATTGGGGCGCTTGGCTCATGGGGTGTTCAGGAGGCGCTGGTTGTATGGAGGTGACCCGGACAGGGGGAATCCGGCCCGGCGAAAGGGGGATTATAAGTCTTGTCCTGCTCTTATCCAAAAGTCATCCTCTACCTGACTGCTAGAATCCGAAACTGCTGCGCCCGTAGCTCAATGGATAGAGTACTGCCCTCCGAAGGCAGGGGTTGCTGGTTCGATCCCAGCCGGGCGCGCCACTCACGTCTGGCACTTGACCTTGGGTCAAGTGCTTTTTTGTTTTGGGGCGTGGCTCGGCCGACTCAACCCGCCAGAACCGAGCGCCGCTGCCGATGTTTGCGATCTATGACGCTGGGCGGAATCTCGCCTGTGCCTTTTTGGTGATCGACTTCACCTCGTGCGTCAGGTGCTCTGCGAATGTTTGGCTGCTGTGGGCCAGCAGAGGCGATATCTCATTCACGGCTTGATCGATGGCAGCAGGCACCTTCACGGCCACATCCTCTGCAACCGTCTGCACGTACCGTGGCTTCATGCCCAGTTGTTGGGCCATGCCTTGCAGTTGCGCGTGGCCGATCTGCCCTGGCAGCACTTCGCCGCCCACGTTGAAGGCGAACGCTTTGGACAGCCCAGGGTAGATGCGCGTGCACATCAGGTCATAAAAGGGCGTGAGGCGAACGCCCTGGCCAGGCAATGCGTACAGCGACAGGTTCTTGGCATGGCTGTCGTTGTTGCCCACGCAGATGTTGAAAAACACCCATTGCACCAGCGCTTGCAAGTCCAGGGCTGCGCGTGAGCTGTGTTCGCGGATCAGTCGGGC
>NZ_SCTN01000313.1 GCF_004297345.1 Aquabacterium sp.
GGACCATGTCCAGGCAGCCAGCAAGGCGCCCAGCAAGACCACCCCACCGAAGAAAGTGGCGTAACGCAAGCGCAGCTTGTTGCGGCTGGTGTACTGCTGAACCAGTTGGCGATCGGCAAAGATCACCCGAGAGAACAGCTCCTTGAGGAAGAAGCCGCTGTTGGAATAGACCGCCGCCGAAGTACCAGGCTGTAGTTGCAGACCAAACTGCTCGGCCACACGTTCGCTGGCCCGGCTGGTGGACTGACCTTCCTGTACGGCACTGGTGAAATAGAAGCCGCGGAAGATGGGGCGGAACTGGTACGGATTTTCTTCAAACAGGGTGTTGATGAAGATGCGCAGCGCCGGCTTGAGCGCAGCAAACTCCAGGGGGAAGGTCAACACACCGGGAGGCAATTGCTCGCCACGGTGCAGGGACATGCGCGCCACCGAAGCGTCCTTCAAGCCTTGGTACAGCGCTTCGAAGTGGGTTTCAAACTGCGTCACGGCATCCACGCCCGAAGCAGTGTCATAGGGCAAGGTGGCCCCCCAGACCTTGTCGCGCTCGCTGCGATCACGGTCTTCGAAGAAATCAACAAAACCGGCGATCAGGTCGGCCTTGGTGAACACCACATACACGGGTGCAAAGACCTCTAGCTTCTCGGTCAGCTCCTGCACGCGCTGGCGCAACTTGCGCGCCAGATCGATGGCGAACTCGGGCTTGTTGCCGCCCAGTTCTGCCACGCTCACCGCGATGATCACACCGTTCAGCGGCGCCTTGGGGCGATGCCGCTTGAGCAAAGACAGGAAGCCCAGCCATTCGCTACGGTCTTCTTCGTGCACGGAGTAGCGCCCCGCCGTGTCCAGCAAGATGCCCTCTGTGGTGAAGTACCAGTCGCAATGGCGCGTGCCGCCAATGCCCTGGATCACGTTGTCTGCACTTTCGGCAAACGGGAACTTCAAGCCCGACTTGACCACGGCTGAACTCTTGCCTGCAGCCGGGTTGCCAATCACGGCGTACCAGGGCAGCTCATACAGCGCGGCAGAGCCGGAGGTTTCACCCAGCTTCGACGATTTGATCAGCTTGACAGCCTCGGCCATGCGCTCGCGCACAGCGGCCACTTCATCTTGTTTGCCGGCTTTCGCAGCGGCTTTCAAGGCCTTGTCTGCATCGGCGTCCATCGCCTGCTCCAGGGACTTCGCGGCCTGATGCGCCTTGTAGCGTCGCCACCCCCATACGCCTGCCCAGGCCAGGAGCAACAAGGCCAGCACAACCACGGCCCAGACCAGGCCGATGCGCATGGCATCCGCACCAACAAGCAGCAAGCCAGCCAGTGCGGCCAGGCCGATCACAGCCAGCACGCGAGGATCAAGAAAGAACTGCCAGATTCGTTGCATGGACATATACCAAGGTCGATCAAGCGGCGACAGGTTCGGCACGCCAAGGCGCCAAAGCCACCACTACCCGATCATGAGAAGACTGCACGTGTGTGGCCACGGCCACCTGATCCGGTTTGTCGCCTGCGCGCAAAGCCGCGCAGGCCAGGGCCGACGGCACAAGCGCACGCGCCACGCCCAGATCACCACAAGACTCGCCCACACGCGTCACGGCCAGCATGGGATCCACGCCAGGCATCACGTCCTGCAGAGCCTCGAACAACTCGGCGGTGCGGCTGGCGCGGTGATCTGCATCAGCCACGACCAACACGCGATCCTTGTCCGCCAGGTTCAACGAAAAGGCATGCTGCAGGGCGGCCCCCAGCACGGTAGAGCCCACACGGCCAATCGCATCCGCCGACTTGTCACGGGAGGCGCGCACAGGGCGCCACATGCGCACGGGCGGCTCGGCTCGCTGCGCCAGGTCAGGCCAGTGCTCGTTGGCCAGCAACAGGCCAGCGGCGGCCTCGCCCGGCACCTTGCCGGTCTGGTGCGAGGAGGTGAACAGCTCGCCCACGGCCTGCATGCGCTCGATGCGGGCTTCATTGACGGCGCTGTCAACAGCCAGGATCAGCCACAACTCGGGGCGTGGTTCGCGGGACCACTGCACCATCTGGCGATCCAGTTCATCCCACAGGTCTTCGGGGCGCTCCAGCGCCTCAACCAGCCAGCGCACGCCTTTGGCGCGTGTGGCGTCAGCCCAATCCAGCAAGGCGCCGCATTGGCTTCGAACCCACTCCACGACGGCTGCACGCTCATGCTCGCCCCAGCTGGAAGGCAACAACAAGCGCACGGTCAGTTGAGGCGCCAGGGCCGCCCGCGCCTGCACCGCGGCCTTGTTGACCGGCACAGCCACGCCAGACAGGTGCGATTTCATATCGCTGCCACTGACGCCGCCACCAGAAGCGGCTTGCGCCTCCTGCTCGAAGGCGCCGCCATCGGCTGGCACCAGTTCGCTCACCGCGTTCAGCATCTGGTGCAAGGGCGCTTCCAGCAAAGCCAGGCCGCGCAAGACCTCATCGGGCAGCGCGATGCCACCTTGCGCAAGCTCGGCATGCGCATCAAGCCAATCGCGCACATCCAGATCAGCAACACGTGAGGTGAAGATGGGCAGACCATTGATGTCCTGCAACTCGCTGTCCAACTCAGGCCTGACAGACTGGGACTGCAAACCGCTCCAGGCCGCGCTCGCATCTGAACCAGCGGGCAAGGTCACGGCCTCGGCCAGCACCCATGCGGACAACTGCCGCTGCGCTTCATCGGAAACGCCTTGCGTTGGGTTCGCCGTCACAGCGGGCACGCCAGCCTTTGGCCCCACCACGGGCACCACAGGCGCCGATGCCTGCGCACGCAATCGTTGAACAGCCCACAGCACCAGCAAAAAGAACGCAGTCAGCACAACGGGCAGCGCAAAGAGCTGACCGACGATCTCGGCGGTACTGGCCTCATGGCGGCTGGATTGCCAATGCCAGATGGTGAACAGCCAGACGACGACAGTGATCGCCAGCCACAAAGCGCCTGCTTTTAATACCTTGGTCATGCCCTGACTGCCTGCTTGATGACCGAGTCGATGTTCGACCCGAGGAAACTCAAATGCCCGTGGAGACCGCCTGCGCGGCAATCAGGGTGGCGCCGCAGGCGCACTTGTCGCCATGCCGTGCAGCAGGCTTGCCATCGATGATCATCGTGGCATCACCCGAGACAATGACGGTCGTGCCGTGACTGCGCTTGGGGCAAGTCACCTGATCACCCACACGGGCAATGCGCTTGCCCTGGGTGTCCGTCGTGCCGGAGGCTTCGATGACGGTGCCACCATGATCGGTGGTGTCACCCAATACGATGAATGGACGGCCCATGGCGTCTGCTTCCCTGTTTGTGATGTGTATGCCAGCCGGTTTACACAGCTGCGGGGCGAGTCTAAAGGCTGCTCACACCCGCAAGCCCCCCCGCAGGAGGGGTAACGCCGTTACCAACTGTGTCAAATGCGCGCAGTGGTTACGCGGCCAGGTATCAACGCAATGTGGCACCAGCCGTCGCGGCCTTGATGGCTTCTTTGGCACCAGGTTTGCGCCACTCCACGTGCCCAAGGTCCATCATCTGCCAGCGCCCGCCCCAGGTCAGCCCCATTTGCTCGGCCACCTGCCCATAGAGCTGGTAGCCACGCATGGCCCAGGGATCCTTCTCGGAAATCACCAATTTGCCATCCTTGTAGAAAGCCAGGTCTACGGCCAGACCGTACTGGTGATAGCTCTGCCAGGCGCCCGCCATGGTCACGTTGCTACCCTTCGCGGCCAGCATGGCCTGGCGCTCCGGGCTTCGATAGCCCTCCAGCAGCGCCATGTCATAGCCGTGTTCGTCTTTCATGATCTTGAAGATCGTCAGCACACGCTGTACGAATGCCGGGTCCATCAGATCCCAACGGCGATCGGCACTGGACAGCATCGGACGCACACTTTCCACTTCCAAGGTCGTGAAAACATCGGGGGGCAACGGTGGTGGTGGCACCAACTGCTCACCGGCCAGCAAATGCGCCACCTGCTGATTGCCAGGATCGATGCGATCGTCAAAACCATCCAGGGTGCGCGGCCCCTTGAGCCCCCAGGCCAGCACCATGACCACGGGCGCAGCCAGAAGCCCGACCGTACCCAAGCCCCAGGCCCAACGCGAGGACCACGTCGGCGTGATCCGTCCCAGGCTCGCACGCCATTGCGGAAAAACCAGCAAAGCCAGCGTCACGCAGCCAAGCAGGAACACCAACCAAATCCACCCTGTTCGCATCATTTTTTGTAACGATTATTTGCAACCCCGTTGCAGCCCCATGTCGTGTCGGGTCGCCCGTCCTTAGAATGCGTCGATTCGCAAAAGAACCAACAAAAACAAGGGAGCCCGGCTTGAGCCAGAACCACGGTGGACGACTCGCCCGCCAAACTACCTCAGACAAACCCGGCCGACCGAGCCTGGATCGTCCCAGCCTGTTCGCAGGCATGGACAACGAGGACAGCACCTTTGGCGGCGACACGCAGCGCGTGCGCATTCTATCGACGTTGGAATCTGCCAGACGTCCTACCGGCCGCAAGGGCCCGACGAAGATTCAGGGCATCACCCGGCAAAAACGCAGCAATTGGCAAACCAAGGCGCTGCTTGGTCTCATGGGCATCGGCGTTTTGACCCTGCTGATCAGCTTTGTGATGGTCGTCGTAGATGGTCACGCCGCGCCAGCCAAGCCAGAATCGACGAACAAACCGGCTGCGGCTGCACCAGAGGCTAAACGTGTCAACGGACTGGCGCCCAAAGTGGCAGCCGATACAAGCAACCCTCTGGCCGCACTGATCGCGCCACCTCAGCACCCGGCCATCGCCCCCGCGCCGACACATGCCGCCGTGATCGAGAACGTGAACAGCGCACCGCCCGCTGCATCGCCACTTGGACGCCTTGCCGCGCAGCCAGCAGAGCCCCGACCAGCCTCGGCCAGCGTGCATCCGTCTGCCTCTCCCGATACGGCCAAGCAAGTTGCCGTGGCAAGCCAGGCCACCAACACGGCCAAACAGACAGCCACACACACCGCGCCACAAATGACGGCGAACAAATCGGGCCAAGCTCTGGCTGCCAACCACGGCACGAGCACAACGGAAGTTGCCGGCGACGGCCTCGGCGCGACGGCCAAAGCGGTTACGCCCCCTGCTGCCAAACGCTCACAAGCCAGCAAGAGCAAGGATGACGACGTCGCCCTGCTGGAGGCCATGTTCGCCCACACCCGCCCCCGGCCTGCGGCCACGTCCGTGGCAGATGAACTCAAACAGCGCTGCGGCGGCCTGAACGGTGCCGATGCCGCCACCTGTCGTGCCCGGGTCTGCGTGCAGAACCCTACCGCGGCTGCCTGTCATCAGGACTGATCTCCGTCCAGCCCCCTTATTCACGGCATTTGGCGCTCGTCCATCCCGGACAAACAGCAAGGTTGTCTCACCCTTGTTAGCATCGGGGATTCGCATTCCCTGTCATCGGACGCGCCATGACCACTCCTTCCCTCCGAGCCATCGACACCAGCAAGCCCGCCTCTGCCGACCAGCAGGACGCCGCCGCTGACGAGGGCACGCCGGTTTCCGTCAAGATCCGCGAGCGGATCAAGGCGGCGCAAAAGCGCTTCCACGCCAATGACAACATCGCCGAGTTCATCGAGCCCGGCGAGCTGGACAAGCTGCTGGACGAAGTGCAAGGCAAGATGAGCGAGGTGCTCTCCAGCCTGGTGATCGACACCGACAGCGACCACAACACCCAGGACACAGCCCGCCGCGTGGCCAAGATGTACCTCAATGAGATCTTCCGGGGCCGCTATCACGGCGCGCCAGCCGTCACGGAATTTCCCAATGCGGAAAGGCTGAACGAGCTGATGATCGTCGGGCCCATCACCGTGCGCAGCGCCTGCTCGCACCACCTGTGCCCCATCATTGGCCGCGTCTGGATCGGTGTGATGCCCAACGAGCACTCCAACCTGATCGGCCTGTCCAAATACGCCCGCCTGATTGACTGGATCATGAGCCGCCCGCAAATCCAGGAAGAAGCAGTCACCCAGGTGGCCGACATTCTGCAATCGCGCATGAACCCCGACGGCCTGGCCGTGGTCATGGAAGCCGATCACTTCTGCATGCACTGGCGTGGCGTGAAGGACATGGATTCCAAGATGATCAACAGCGTCATGCGTGGATCCTTCTTGAAGGACCCCAATCTGCGGCGAGAATTCCTTTCTCTGGTCAATCACAAGAAAGGCTGAACCCATGCTGGTTCGACTGCTGTACGCCAGCCGGGCATCCGAGCCGCTCACGGCTGAAGTCATCGACCACATCCTGGCCACATCGCGCAAGCAGAATCCTGCCTTGGGCGTGACGGGCCTGCTGTGCCACAGCGGTGACATCTTCATGCAGGTTCTCGAAGGTGGCCGCGATACCGTCAGCCAACTCTACAAGGCCATCAGCCAGGACCCGCGCCACCGCGATGTGGTGCTGCTTCAGTACGAAGAGATCACCGAACGCCGATTTGCCGGCTGGACCATGGGCCAGGTCAATCTGGCTCGCGTGAACCCCTCCATCCTGCTGAAATACTCCGAGCGCCCCGTGCTGGATCCCTATGCCGTATCGGGCAAGGTGTCCATGGCGCTGCTGGAAGAGCTGATCGCCACAGCCTGCATCGCGTCTCGGCCTTGCTGAGGCCGACCACGCTGCTGGGCCTGGATTTCAGTTGTGCGCCCAGCAAACGCAAACCACTGACGCTGGCCTGGGGTCGCCGTGCCGGCCAGGTGATTCGCCTGGATCGCGTGGACGAACTGACCACGCTGGCCGCGCTTGAAACCCTGATTGCGCCTGCTGCCACCGAACTGGCAGACGGCTTCGTGATGGGCTGCGACCTCCCCTTTGGCCTGCCCTCGCCTTTCGTGGCGGCCTTGCGGGAACACGGCCCAGGCGACTTACCCGGTTTGCTCCATGATCTGCCATCCACTGCGACGGACATGCCAGCAAACACAGCCTTTGCCGCCGACAGGCTGATCCAATCCCTGCACCAGCACTGCGGTAATCGCGCCGGCTTCCAGCACCTCATCGACAACTGGGGCCAGACCTGGCAAGCCGAGCGCCCGGCAGGCAGCAAGCTCCTGCACCGCGTCACCGATCGCGCCGTGCCCGGCCTCTCCAGCACCAGCCCGCTGCAGACACGCTATGTGCCCGTCGGCAAAATGTATTTCGAAGGCATGGCCAGGCTGGTGCAGGCCAATCTCACCCTGCCCGGCCTGCGCCAGGGCCGCCACGATGCCATCGCTTTTGAGGCCTACCCAGGCCTGCTGGCTGGCGAGTTGCTGGGCAAACGCAGCTACAAGAGCGAGACCGATGCCACCCAGGAACGCCTGATCGCCCGCATGGACCTGGTCGATGCGCTGGAGCAAGGTCGCACCCGCCTGGGCTTGCGACTCAAGCTCAGCCCCGCGCAACGCGATCAACTGGTGGCTGACCCGAAAGGCGACCGGCTGGACGCCGTGCTGTGCCTGATGCAAGCCGGCTGGGCACACTGGCAACACGAACAAGGATCACCCACCTGGGGCCTGCCCGCGCAGATCGACCCCGTCGAAGGGTGGATACTCACGGCATGAGCGACGAACTGATTTTCCCGATGACCGAGGTGCTGGGGCAACCCGCCGTGCACCTTCAGGCCCCCGATGGCGCCCAAGCGACTGTGCTGCTGCATGGTGGCCAACTTGTTTCCTGGATCCCCGCTGGCCGCAAGGAACAGCTTTACCTGTCTCCCCAGGCAGTGGCGGGCCCGGGCCAGGCCGTGCGTGGCGGTGTGCCGGTGATCTTCCCTCAATTCGAGCAACGTGGGCCGGACTTCAGCCTGCCGCGCCATGGCCTGGTGCGCACCCGGCTCTGGGCCGTGGAAAGCAGCGGGCGCAGCAAGGACCACGCCCAACTGACGCTGGCCATCGACGACAACGCCGAGACCCGCGCCATCTGGCCACACAGCTTCACACTGGAGTTGACCGTCTCCATCAGCGGGCAAAGGCTGGATCTGGAACTGTATGCCCACAACCCGGGCACCACGCCCTGGCCTTTTGCCGCCGCCCTGCACACCTATCTGGCCGTGTCCGCGCTCGATCAGGTTCGCCTGCAAGGCCTGGAAGGCAAGCGCTATGTGGATAGCACCACAGGCGGCGAAGCCACCGAAGACCATCCGGAAAAGCGCTTCCACGACGAGGTGGACCGCATCTATGCCGAAGCGGGCGCCCTGCTGCTGCGTGACGGCCCACGCCGCCTCAGCATCGAGGCCGACAACCTGCCCGACGTGGTGCTCTGGAACCCGGGTCCCGACAAATGCGCCGCCCTCAAGGACATGCCCGCAGATGGCTGGCTGAACATGCTGTGCGTGGAAGCGGCCCGCGTATTCGAGCCCATCACACTGGGCCCCGATGAAAGCTGGACGGGCCGCCAGAGCTTCACGCTGACGGCAGCCTGATCCGCCTCACTCCATTTGGTTCAGCGCTTGGCCGACGCGAGCAACTGCTTGATGTCGGCCGTCAGGTCGTCCACCTTCGAGCCATAACGCGAGAACAGGCGAACCTGCCCATCGGTATCGAACACGAAGGCGCCAGCCGTGTGGTCCATCGTGTAGCCACCGCTCTTGGTTGGCACCTTCTGGTAGAAGACCTTGAACTCACTGGCCACCGCCTCGGTTTCAGCCAGTGAGCCACGCAGGCCCACAAAGCTCGCGTCCATGCTTTGCAGATAGGCCTTGAGCACCTCGGCGGTGTCACGCTCGGGGTCCACGGTCACGAACACGCCTTGCAGGCGCTCGCCATCCGCGCCCAGACGCTTGCGTACCTCGGCCAGTTCGGCCATGGTGGTCGGGCACACGTCCGGGCATTGCGTGAAGCCAAAAAACACGAACACGACCTTGCCTTTGAAGTCGCTCAACTGGCGGGGTTTGCCATCGAAGTCGGTCAAGGCCAGCTTGCGTGCGTATTTGGCACCCGTGATGTCCACCGAATTGAACTTGGCTGCTGGTGTGGTGCCGATGGCAGCAGGCTTGCCGGCCTTGTCACAGGCCGTCAAGGACACGGCCGCCGCCAGCCCCGCCAGCAACATCGCCCGGCGGGAAAAAGAGAACAGTTTGCTCATCGCTTGTGGATCGTCAGATCATCCAGTAATGGTCGACCAGCAAGGCGGCAAACAGCAGCATCAGGTAGATGATGGAGAAGCGGAAGGTCTTGCGGGCCAGTGCGTCACTGTAACGCCGCCAGAGGGCGAAGGCGTAGACCAGGAACATCACGCCCAAAGCCAGGGCAGACCACAGATAGATCCAGCCGCTCATGCCGTAGATGAAAGGCAGCACGCTGCCCGCCAGCAAGATCAAGGTATAGAGCAGCACATGCAGACGCGTGAAGGCATTGCCATGCGTGACAGGCAACATGGGCAGGCCAGCGCGGGCATAGTCTTCGACACGATAAAGCGCCAGGGCCCAGAAGTGCGGCGGCGTCCACAGGAAGATGATGAGGCACAGCATCAAGGCCTCAGGCTCGACCGCACCGCGCATGGCGGCCCAACCCAGCACCGGTGGCATCGCACCAGAGGCGCCGCCGATCACGATGTTCTGCGGCGTCAAAGGCTTGAGCACCACGGTATAGATCACGGCATAGCCCACGAAGGTACCCAGCGTGAGCCACATGGTCAGGGCATTGACCCACACCGCCAGGATCACCATGCCGATGCCACACAGCACCGCGCTGAAAGTCAAGGTTTGCCAACGCGTTAGTTCGCCCCGGGCCGTGGGGCGCCAGGAAGTGCGCTTCAT
>NZ_SCTN01000314.1 GCF_004297345.1 Aquabacterium sp.
ATACGACGCCAGGGTGTCTTTCGGAGTGATCAAAAGGTCCTGACCATGCCCGTTAAACTCGAAGCGCATCGCCACATCGGTGCTGGCCTGATCCAGTAAAACTGAACCGGCCCCAGAGCCATCCATGACGTCCGAAATGGTCACGCTGCTGCGCCAGGTACTGCCTTCATTCACGATGAACGTATCGACGCCGCCACCGCCAATCAACTGGTCGCTGGCACCAAGCGGATCGCTGTCGGAAATCAGCGTGTCATTGCCAGCGCCACCGTTCAGCGTGTTGCTGCCCACACCGCCTGACAGGGTATCGTCACCAGCGCCACCATCGAGCACATCGTTGCCCCCCTGACCGGTGATCGAATCGGCCGAGTCGGTCCCCACGATGAAGTCGTCCAGGGCCGAGCCAGCAAACACCGCCCGACGAATATCGGCGGCTGTCATCGACGTGCCATCGTCAAAATCGATGCGCCCGATGGCATCCATGCCGTCTGTGCTCAGGCTGTAGGCCACTCGCCCACGGTCCATCACGTTGATCGACCTGGCGCCTTGAATGACCACATCGCCGCGCTGTATGCCGCCACGCAACTGCAGCACATCAACATGGCCCTGGAGCACGTCACTGCCATCACCACGCCATGCCACCAGCGTGTCGGAGCCGCCTCCTGCTGTCAGATCGATGCTGTCGTTGGTCTGCCCGGGCTCCAGCAAATCGTTACCAGCTGTGCCCGTCACGGAGGCATTGAGACTGGACGATTTCAACTTGGCGATCACCTGATCCGGCGACCACACGGTGCCATCCGCAAACTCGAACTGAACCAGACTGCGCAGCGAGTCATGCAGGTCGCTGGGTGGCACCGGATATACGGGGTTGGCCGTGCCTGGCACGAAATCCTGCACAGTGATGCTGTCGTTGCTGTGCTTGATCTTCAACTCCCAAGTCACCACCCAACCGGATTGCTCGCGGCTGGATTGCGCCAACTGATAGCTATCAGGCAACTGGAACAGGCTGACATCGTCCGGTGTCAGGCCGGCGCCCAGTCGGATGACGTAGGGCTGAGGTACCGGGGTGCTCGAACCGCTGGGGCTCGAATAGCTTGAGGTATTCACCTGAATCCGGTCCTGACCGAACCCGGGGTTGAAAACAAGCACCTGTTGAACGGGGTCAACAACACCGCCGTTTGTCTGCGTCGTGTAGGTCTGGAATTGATCGTCCGCAGAAGTAGAGACGATGACATTACTGGCGTTAGCCATGGCGAGATCCTCCGTGAGTATTGGTCGTTTATCGACCTCAGTCTAAAAGCTCGCCAAACGCGATGGCGCTCTCATTTACCCTGACTCAGGAACCATCAAGCCATTGAACCCTTGCAGCGCAGCTACTCCGCAACTGGCATGACCATGGATTGCCGCAGCCCCGGATCAACTGCGCCAGCCCGCGCAATCAGCGCGGCCATGTCCACGATCTCGATTTCGGCGTAATGCAGGGCCAGGACGCGCTCGCGCTCCAGCGCACGCAAGGCCTTGTTGACCGTCTGGCGCGATACACCCAGCATGCGAGCGAGGTACTCTTGCGGCAGGCGCACACGCCGGCGGATACCTGGGTTGGTCGATTGCCCGAAGTTGGTTGCAGAGAACAACAGGCGCCGCGCCAGTTGCTGCTCG
>NZ_SCTN01000038.1 GCF_004297345.1 Aquabacterium sp.
TGCAAAGAAGGCTCGGATTTCAGATGCTGAACTGTGTGCGGCCATTCGCCAGGTCATGGCGGGGCAGGCCGACGATCTTGGTGGTGGAGTCTTCAAGAAGCGCCTGAACGACAACATGCACCGTTCCATCATCCTGGCCAAAGGTGGGCGGTATTGGGTGTACGAGTACCTTTTTGCCAAGAAGGATCGAGACAACATCGAAGACGATGAACTCACTGCCTTCAGGTTTCTTGCAAAGGCCTATGCGGGCCTGACTGATGTGCAGATTGCCGCTCTGGTGAGCGGTAAGGACATTGTGGAGATATGCCATGACAAAGCGTAAGTTCAAGAGTGATGCCTTTGAGGCCATCCATGCGTCGGCTTCGGCCCTGCATCGTGTGGGAGCCATTGACAAGGCCACCATGCGTGAATTCGACGAGTCTTGCCTGGCCGCGCCACCCGAGATTGCGCCCAATGAGATCAAGCGCATTCGCGAGCGGGCACATGTCAGTCAACCCGTCTTCGCTCGCTATCTCAACACCAGCGAATCAACGGTGCAGAAGTGGGAGGCCGGGACCAAGCGGCCCAGTGGCATGGCGCTCAAGCTGCTTGCTGTGGTCGAAAAGCACGGCTTGCAAGTGCTCGCCTGAGTCGTCAACCAAGTGTCAACGGCATAGCTGGACAATGCAGCCTCAATGCATGGGCATGAGCACCTAAGCCCTTGATCTGCTGGGCAAAGCGGCCCTAATGCCGTCCTACTGGTTGGACTCATAATCCTTTGGTCGTTGGTTCAAGTCCAACACGGCCTACCAATGAAATCAAGTACTTAGCCTCGCATTCCTTGCGGGGCTTTGTTGTTTCTGGATTCCATGTAAGCACCTTGTAAGCACATTCGGGCAACTCGACGTTATCCCGGCCCACAAAGGCAAAGCCCCAGCGGTAGGGCCGGGGCTTGATGAATCAAGGTGGTCTCGATTGACACAGGCAGACCATCGGTCCGAAAGTCCTGCCCTTTCTGCCGAAGTCTTTCGGGTAGTCAGGTGACGGTGCCCAGCGGCCAAACTGAGGGGCGCAAACCCGTTCACATTCCTGTTGCTGTTGTTCCGGTGTCTTTGCAAAGTAGGCTATTGCAACCACCACGGTGACAACAACGGCAGCAAGTAGCCACCTTGGATAGCGGCTCTTGTTTGTTCGCGTCGGTTTGTCGTTCTTGGGCATGGTGTCTTCTCCCGCGTCCAAGGATGCCATAGGGCCGATGATTGACGCCTACGCGCGCGCGGAGGCTTGCAAAAACTACAACCTGAACCCTAGTCGGGCGGCGAACTCTGCCAGCGCATCGTCTCGGATGCCTTCGCACTCCCATATCGCCTCTAGGATGCGTTCTCGCGTTTTGCGGTGCATGCCCTTGGGGCGACTCCAGTTTTCGCCTAGTCTTGCCTCTAGTTTCGATTGCTTGCGCCATGTACGGCCTAACGCATCTTCAGACTGTGAGGCATAGACAAGGCGTTGGCATTTGCGGCACGCGAAGCGCGATTGCCTCAGATACAGCACGGCAACCCGGTCCCAGCACTTGGGGCAGTTGAACCAAGGTCGTGACCCACCATAGGCGCAGGCCGTGCGGGTGATGTTGATGTGTTCGGTAATTGGCGTCCCACCCACCGAGTATTCCAAGGTGATGCGGTCATGGCCACCAATAACACCGATGCTGGCCAGTACCTTGCCGGTTTCGCTATCGCGCCAACTCCATCCCCAAGAGCCCGGCCTAAGCATGCCCTCTCGCTTGAACCGATGTACATCAATGCGTCTGCAATGCTCGGCCTTCATATGCCAGCCAGGACGGCCAGCCCCGAAACGCATTCCGCCTTTCATGTCTTCACCTCTACTGAATACGAAACCATTTGGGAAACCGGGGTGTTTTCAATCAACACCCGGACCATGTAGGCAAAAGCCGAATGGCCAGGCAGGGGGCCTTGAGGGTTATGCAATTGGTCATACACGTATGGTTTCATCGGGTCAGCCAATCTTTCGCCCCCGTCAAATCCATGGGAATGGACCTTATGCACTCGTATCCATCCCTCGGCCTGCTGAGGGCTTCAGCGCAAGCAGCAACGATGTCAACACCCATATGGACGCCCGGCGCATAGGCTGAGTTCAATACTTCGTCATTGCCCGGCTCAGTAACAACCGTGCAGTGATTCGCCATAAGGTAGTTAAGGCGGGCCACCTCCAGCGGGTGGTCTGGAATGAAATGAATGTTCAGGCAAACGCGGCTCATCGCCACCAGCTCATCTAGTGCATTGCCGTAAGCACCCGTGACCCACAGCACTTCAAAGAACCTTCGCAACTCATTGACCATTTGCGCTCGCCTTGGGTTAACACTTCCAACCAACAAGAAGTCAAAGCGTTTTTCACGGGCCGGAGTGCGCTCTAGAGATTGGTGATAGCCATAAGGCAAGTAAAAGGCGTCAACACCATGGCGTTTCAGGTAGTCCACGTTTGGGCGGCTGTAATCCAGCACGCGGCACCGCTTGAGGGTGTCCATGTATCCCAATGAAAACGAGCGGCAACCGTCATACAGAGGTTCCATGTTGTAGACCACCGCCCCGTCAGGAATGTGAACGCCGACCAGTGGTGCCC
>NZ_SCTN01000315.1 GCF_004297345.1 Aquabacterium sp.
CGTCACAACCCCCCTCCATCAGGGCCTTGGCCTGGTCGTAATAGGCCTGGCGCAGGGTGTCGAAATCCACATTGCGGGCGCCGGGGTCGTTCACGTCCGGACTGATGCTGGCGGTCTTGGGGGTCGGGCCGATGGCGCCGGCGGCGAAACGGGGCTTGTCCGGCGTGCTGTACTTGTCGCAGCATTCGCGGGCAAGGCGGGCGGCAGCCACGTTCATCTCGTAAGCCAGCTCGGGCAGGTCGTAGTCGTCCTGGGCCACGGTGGTGGCACCGAAAGTGTTGGTCTCGATCAGGTCCGCACCGGCAGCCAGGTACTGCTCGTGGATCTCGCGGATCACTTCGGGCTTGGTCAGCTGCAGCAGCTCGTTGTTGCCCTTGAGGTCCTTGGCGTGATCGGCAAAACGGGTGCCGCGGTAATCGGCCTCGCCCAGCTTGTAGCGCTGGATCATGGTGCCCATGGCGCCGTCGAGCACGACGATGCGCTGGCGCATGATGTCCGGCAACTGGGCTGCACGGGTATAGGGGCGGCGGGCGACGGGCGCGAGGGTGGCGGGCGTGTTCATCCAGCCATTTTAAGAGCTTGTGCCGCTCGCGTCCGCATCATCCTTGTTAAACACCGAAGGGTGGAAGTTCGGCCGCCTGGATGGCAACTCATCACCTGAAGCCCACAGGAACAGGTTTTTCGCAGGCATGGGCTTGGCAAACAGAAATCCCTGGAGCTCATTGCAGCCCTGGCGCATCAGGATGCTTTGCTGGGCCTCGGTCTCCACGCCTTCTGCCACCACACTCAAGCCCAGCGCATGCGCCAGCTTGATGACCGCCCGCACGATGGCCTTGGCGTCTTCTTCCTTGTCCACATCCTGCACAAAGCTGCGATCGATCTTGAGCTGGGTGGCCGGCAGCTTGCGCAGATAGCTCAGACTGGAATAACCCGTGCCAAAGTCGTCGATGGACAAGTGCACGCCGATCTGCGAGAGGCGCTCGAAAATGCGCAGGGAAGCCTTGGCATCTTCCATCGCGGCCGACTCGGTCACCTCGAAGGTGATCAGCTCGGCCGGCACCCTGTAGCGGGTCAGTGATTCCTGGATCTTTTCAACCAGATCGGATTGCCGCAACTGGTGCACGGACAGGTTGATGGCCACATGCATGCTCAAGCCCTGATCCAGCCAGGCCCGCACCTGCCGACAGGCATCGTCCGTGACCCATTGCCCCAATGCGCCGATCAGGCCAAAGCGCTCGGCAATCGGGATGAACACCGCCGGGCTGACCATGCCGCGCTCGGGATGGTGCCACCGCAGCAGGGCCTCCGCCCCGGTGAGATCGCCTGTGCGGCCATCGATCTTGGGCTGGTAATACAGCTCCAGGCCGGTGTGGCTTTCGATCGCACGGCGCAAGTCGCGTTGCAGATCGATGGTGCCTTGCGCATCGTGGTCCATGCTGGCATCGAAGAAGCAATGCATGTTGCCGCCTGAATGCTTGGCGGCCAGCATGGCGGCATCAGCGCGGGCAATCAGCTTGGCCCGTGGCCCGTGCTCGGGATACATCACGATGCCAATGGAGCACGACAGACGCACCTCACGCCCGGCCACCACGTACGGGATCTGAAGTTTATGGCGCACGCGATCAGCCACCAAGGCTGCCGATGCGCTGTCCGGATCGCCATCGAGCAGCATGAGGAACTCATCCGCGCCCATTCGGGCAATGGTGTCCGTGCCCCGGCCCATGCTGGCCAGGCGATGCCCGACCTCACGCAGCAAGGCGTCGCCACTGGCATAGCCAAAAGAATCGTTCACCGGCTTGAAGCCATCCAGATCGATGTAGAGCAAGGCCAGGTGGCGCTGGCGGGCTTCAGCGCGCATGACGGCTGCGGCCAGCTGATCTTCCAGCCACAAACGCGTGGACAGGCCCGTCAACGGATCCAGAACCTGATTCGTCGGCTTATCGGGTGCAGGAACCGGTGGCGGCGCACGGCCATGTCCTTGCTGTGCATCGGCACTTCTCTGGCGGGCGTCCAGCCAGGCGCGCAGGATCGACATCAACACCGCCACCACGACAAGGGCGGCGAGCATCCACCACCATTGCATCGATGACGGTTGATCAGGGCTCATGAACCAGCAGCCTCCAGCTCTGACCAGCAACGCCGGTCTTCCTCTTCCAGACCTGCGTGGACGTGCACCGCCTCATTGGCCGAGGGCACGCTCGTTCCACGCTGAACCAACCAGGCCAGCAAGGCGCTCTCGGGCATGGGCTTGGCAAACAAATAGCCTTGAAGCTCATCACACTGGAGACGCGCCAATATCTGCGCCTGCTCTTGCGTTTCGACGCCTTCGGCCACAACCTTGAGGCCCAGCGCGTGCGAAAGCCGCACGACCGCCTCCACGATCGCCTGCGCATCCAGGCTGGATGCCAGATCCTTCACAAAACTGCGGTCGATCTTGAGCTGGCGCGCAGGCAGGCGGCGCAGGTAGCTCAGGCTGGAATAGCCCGTCCCGAAGTCGTCAATCGACAGGCGCACACCGATGTCATCGAGCATGTCGAAGACGCGCAAGGAGGCGTCGATGTCGTCCATGGCGGCCGATTCCGTGATCTCCATGATCAACATGCGAGCGGGCACACGGTGGCGCTTGAGCGCATCGCGCACGCGCAACTCCAGATCAGGCTGGCGCAACTGATGCGCCGACAGGTTGATGGCCACAGGCACATTGAGCCCGGCCTCATGCCACATGCGGATATGGCGGCAGGCTTCGTTGAGCACCCACAGGCCCAGCTCGCCGATCAGGCCGAAGCGCTCGGCCACCGGGATGAACTGAACCGGGCTGACCGAACCACGCACAGGATGCGTCCATCGCAGCAGGGCTTCGACACCAGCCAGGGCGTTGTCGCTGGCGCGCAGTTTGGGCTGGAAGTGCAAGGTCAGTTCGTTGCGCTCGATCGCATGGCGCAGATCACGCTGCATCTCGACCTGATCGAGACCGGTATGGTCCATGCCCCGTTCGTACACACAGTAAACGCCACCACCAGCCTTGCGCGCCGTCAGCATCGCGTCTCGCGAGTGATGCAGCAGTTGATCCACGTTGGCACTGGCCGGGAAGTGCGCAATGCCAATGGAACAACTCAGCAAGATGTCCTGATCCTTGATGAGACAAGGCTCGTGAACCGCATCGCCCAGGCGTTGGGCCAGTTGCGCGAGCTGGTGCTCGTCGCTCAGGCCGTGGCATAAAAGCAGGTATTCATCGGTATCGGAACGCGCCAGCACATCGCGCTCCCGGACCAATGCGCGCAAACGCCCGGCCAGGAAACTGATGATCGTGTCACCCATGTCCGGGCCATAGGTTTCCACATGGCTCTTGAAGCCATCAAGGTTGAGGCGGAACACACTCAGGGCCTGGTCGCCGCTGCCCTCGCTCTCCAGCTGCAGCCTCAGCGCCTTTTCAAAGCCCTGGCGGTTGAGCAAGCCCGTGGCGGCGTCCTGTTGAGCGGCTTCTTCCAGCGCGGCCTTGGCTTGCGCCAGCGAGGCCTTCAGGGCTTCCTGTTTGTGGAAGGCGCGGTCATCCAGAACGGTACCCAAGTGCACCAGGCCCAGCAGCAACAGCACGGGCACGGTCAGCAGGAAGCGCATTGAATCCGGCGAAACCTGATCGGCACTCAGGCACACAACGGCCTCGGGCACATTCATGCCCATGAGGATCAACATCTGCCCGGCACGGAACAAGGTGGCCACAACAACGGCCACAGCGAGCGTTCGCCAGTGGCTCAAGCGCCCGCGCAAGGCCCAGCGGATGAAGATGGAGCCGATGACACAGGTGGCCAGCATGAGCACCACGGCGCTGGCGATGTAGTTGCCATCCCATTCGACTTTGGGCTGCAACACCATGGCGGAAGCATTGATGAAGGTCAGCAGGCACAAGGCTGCGGTCACCAGCACGCCGCCCGTGACCCGCATGCTGACACCCAATTGCCGATAGCAATGCATCCAGATCGTGCCCGCGCTCATTACCATCGCCGGCAACCAGGAGGCCAGGACAATCGCCTGCACGTAGCCGAGCTGCACGGGCAGTTGCAATGCAATCAGACCCAGCAGACCTTCCGCCCAGATGCCGGTACCGACACCAACGGCGCCGCCCAGCACCCAGGCAAATCCTGTATCCCGGTCATGGGCACGCGCACGGCGAACCACCAGGCTTTGCAAGTACAGCGCATACACGGCCACCACCCATGCTGCAAGCAGCGATGTGGCGTCGTAATGCGGCTCCATCCACAGATGAGACATTCGCATTTCCCCTGAGAGGCCCTACCTCCCAGGAGGACCTCGCTTTACCTGATCATTTACTTTTATTCGTGATCGGTTATCGGCGAGGGTCTGCGCTCACTTGAGCCCTCACGGGCTCACAAATCACTGACAAGTGGTCAATGCATCACGACTGGCTGTTGAGCCATGCCGGCAAAGCGCTCCAGATAGGCATCAAACTCTTCAATGCTGGGCGATGTCTCGATCAAGGCCTCGACGCCTTCCTTGAAGGATTCGGCCAATGCACCTTCGATGAACAGTTCCTTGCGGGCGAACTTGTCCACGATTTCGTAGCCGCCGCGTGTCAGGCTGTTGGCGTGGTGTTCCACGGCCAGCGTGACATCGGATGTGGGCAGCTCGATCTGTACGACCGCATAGCTGTCCGAGTTGTAAAGCATGTGCATGAACGATACTCCGTGGTCCTTCAGGCTTGCCTTGTAGGTAAGGCCAGTTTTCCCGACCTCAAGCCCATCATGACGTCTCCATCGGTGTCGTCATCCCCCAACTTGAGGGTCGAGCAAACCGCCCTCCTTCAACGCGTGGCTTTGTGCACAAGCACCCCCCTGTTTAGGTGGTGATGCGCGACCTGCGCTTGGCTGCCCCAGGGGAATTGGCATTCGCTATGCCTGGCGCTGCAGCGTCATCCCCCCACAGGGGGATATATCGCGTGGCGGAACGCTCTACATTTTTAATACGTGCTGTCACACGGTTTCAGGAAGGACACAGAACAAGACAGGTTGCGCCTTCTGGCGACACACCGATACCGGATCCAGACAAGTCATCGTCCAAAAAAGAGATTCAGGGTTTGCGCAGCCCCGCCTTCGTGGCGGGGTTTTTTTTGCCCGTTGAAATGCACAACGGGCACCCCACTCAGGCTCATGGCCGCGCAGCCAGTTGCTTTTCGATGTCCTCGATGAGCTCGCGGTCGTCGGGTGAGGTCATGCTGCTGTAGGCCTTGAGCGCCTTGCCGTCACGGCCAATCAGGTATTTGTAGAAGTTCCACTTGGGGCGTGTACCCGTGGCCTTGCGCAACTCGGCGTGCAGGGGGTTGGCCTCATCGCCCACCACGTGGCTCTTGGCGAACATGGGAAACTTCACGCCATAGGTGTTGGCGCAAAACGCAGCGATCTCCTTGGCCGAGCCGGGCTCCTGGCTGCCGAAGTCGTTGGACGGAAAGCCCAGCACCACCAGGCCCTTGTCCTTGTACTGGCTGTAGAGCGCCTCCAGACCTTTGTACTGCTTGGTGAAGCCGCAATAGCTGGCCGTGTTGACCACCAGGATGACCTGGCCGCTGTACTGGCACAAGGACTGAGGCTTCTCGTCTTGCAGGCGAGGAAAGGTCTTGTTGAGCAAGGCGGGGCAGGCCTTGTCGCTGGCGGCCGTTGGCGCGGCTTCCGGCGCTGCTGTCGCAGCGTGAGCAGACAACGAGGCCCCCACCGATGCCAGCGCGATCAAGCCGGTCATGGACAAAGCACGCAAAGCACACACAGCAGGCGAGGCAGCAAGGTTCATGGCACGGGCTTTCATGGGCATTTTCAAATGGCAGGATCAAGACAGGCTGGCAGTGTGCACTGAAGTGCTGTGCCACGCCCGCCAGCATGGTTGTTGCATCGCTCAGGCCAGACGCGCGCACCCAGCACTGTCACGGCTTTGTCCACATTCGTACTTATGGCCGTCACGAATGGCCCCTAGCCTTGCTGCGCGCCCCCACGGAGAACACCATGCTTTATCCCGAACTGTTCAAGCAACTCGAAACCGTCCGCTGGAACATGGACACCGACATCCCCTGGGATCGCTTTGATGCGTCATTGCTCAGTGATGAGCAGGCGCAGACGATCAAGATGAACGCCATCACCGAGTGGGCCGCCCTGCCTGCAACGGAAATGTTCCTGCGCGACAACCGCGATGACAGCGACTTCTGCGCCTTCATGAGCGTATGGTTCTTTGAAGAGCAGAAGCACTCGCTGGTGATGAT
>NZ_SCTN01000619.1 GCF_004297345.1 Aquabacterium sp.
CCGCCTGTTGTTCCTTCACCGAACGGAACCAAACCCCGTTCTGCTCCACGAGGCGCCCGGCTTTCTTGAGGCGCGCGAGCGAGGTCCCGATGATGTTGGGCTTGACGCCGGTGACCTTGATGGCCGTCTGCGCGATGCCGCCCGACATCGGGATCAGCGCGTAGACCCTGTCGCCGAGCGGCATCGCCGTCGGCGAGGCTGCGCGGGCCCGTGGCGGGGCTGCTGTCTTGGGCGCCGCTGCGGTGCCGCGCGTGCGCCTCCTTGGCTGCTGGCCCGTCCCGCTGCCGGCGCCGCTCATGTACCAGAGGTCGCCCCGCTTCTCGATCGTCTTCGCGCGCGTCAGGCGGCCGAGCGCGGTTTCGATCTGGTTGGGCGGCCTGGCATAGGGCGCGAGGATCGCGCGCAGATCGGCGAGCCCGACGCCGTTCGGCGAGGACTTCACCGCGGCGAGCACCGCGTCGTCGAAAGGAACCGCCTGGCCGGTGAGGCTGCCCGTGCGGGCCGAGATCGGCGTAGCGGCGGATTGCTGCGCGAGCCAGTTGTTGATCCCGATCAGCGGCGGGCAATCGATTTGATGCTGATAGGCGAAGGCTGTCAGTTCGTGGATCTTCTGTTGGAAGGCAGGGTTGACCGCAGGCATGGTTGTCCTCCATAGAGTGGGCCTGCGAAGCCGCAGAGGAATGCCATCGCGCCGGTTCGGGGTCATTCCCGGCCCGGCGCTTTTTTTGTGCCCGCAGCCAAGACGGGGCGGCGAACTTAGCCGGTCGACTGGTAGCGCGCGCGCCACCTTAATCCACAGGTTGGGGGTGCCGGCAACGGATAAATCCGACAACTGTCGGAGAAACCCGCGCGCGGCTCGGAACCAAAACTAGCGGAAAGACTGGCGGACCCGATACGATTCGAACGTGCGACCTCTGCCGTGTCCGAACACCGCGCCATAGTGCTTTTTGATGGTTCCCGGTGGTTCCTGATACCTCGTTCGCGGCGTTTCGTGGCCCAGGATGGTCCACGATGCCCCGCTATCGGGGGGTTTCTCCGACACCTGTCGGAGAAATCCGATCAACCCGGATGTGCAGTTCCAAGATGGGGTCCTTCGCGCTTTCCTCATCTGCGCGCTCACCGCGGCTTCGCTCCATCGCCCGGAGGACTGCGTTGTGCATATCCACCGGATGCTCGACACGTATCGACGCGACCCTCACCCTGCCTTCGGCGATGTCGTCCGCCAAAGCTCGTAAGGCCGCAACGGCGAATTCGACCTCTGTTCGATCGAACCAGGCCATCTCATTGCTCCTCCCTCTCGGTAACCAGGCGGGGCCGCAAATCGCCGGCGAGCGCGTCGGCCGCCTCGCGCAGATAGTCGGGCGAATGCTTGCCATAGACCCGCTCCACCATCGCCTCGCTGTCGCCGAGCATGCGCGCGATCTGGGCGAGCGGCACGCCAGCCATAACCATGTGCGTCGCCGCGGTGTGGCGCAGCGTGTGCGGCGAGCAATCCTCGATGCCGGCGCGGCGGCAGGCGTCGGCAAAGCCCTTCGTGATCGATTTGACCGGCTTCCCGCGATATTCGATGACATGGATCGGCACCGCATCGTCGCTCGCCCGGGCCTCTTGCACTTCGGCCCGCCGCGCCAACGCCAGTTCGCCCAGCACGACCGGATTGAGCGGCACCGTCGCGCGGCGCTTGTTGGTCGCAGCACGGCCGGGACGGCGATAGTCGATACGCCGGTGCTCGAGGTCGACTCGGTCCCAAGTAAGGTCGAGGATCGCGCCGGCGCGCGCTGCCGTGTGGTAGGCCAGGATCACGAAGCGCCGGATATGCGGCGCCGAGGCGGCGATCAGCGCATCGACCTCCTCGCGGGTCAGCCAGCGCTCGC
>NZ_SCTN01000316.1 GCF_004297345.1 Aquabacterium sp.
GACGAATTCAGCAACCCTGAAGAGGGCAAGCTGGCGGCACAAGGCTTCATCAAGCACCAACCTGGCCCCGCCCCCTCCGACACCGGCGCAACCAAAAGGGCGGGCACCTCTCGTCGCAGCAACTACGCCAACGGCCTCAACGGCAAGGCATGACCTCATTGAGCTATGAGCACAGAAACTGTTGACCACCCCGTCATCGTGACGCCCGTTACGCGCGAATCGATGACCATCACCTGCACGTCGCCCTGGGCACTGAACGGATCGGAATACCACCCGCAAAACGCAGCCTTCAAGCTGTTGATCAACGGTGAAGAAGCGTTCGGTGCCGTGCACCGCGCCATTGCCAACGCACAGAAATCCGTCAGCATCATCTGCTGGGGCTTTCAGCCATCGATGTATTTCATCCGAGACGGCAGCCACCCCTCTATTGGTCAGCTGCTGGAGGAGCGTGCAGAAAACAACGTCAAGGTACGCGTGCTGTGCTGGGAACTCGCCTTGGCCAATTTGCCGGTCAACACAACCGGTAAAGCAGGTGAATCCAACACGCCTGGGCGATGGCGTGTGGGCCTGAAAAACCGCCCGCCCTCCACGAATGACACCCAATACAAGATCGATGTCGACTGGTACAACAAATACGACGAAGATCAGGAGTGGTGCGATGAACTGCTGAAGTGGGCGCGCTCCACCTTTGGCGACGAGAAGAAGGCCTCAACCAGAAGGGCCCAGAACCTGCACTTTCGTGGGCGAGGCTTCTCCACGCTGGACCGTCTCAAGCTCGCCGTCAAACACTACGATGACGATATCAGCCTGAGCACGCGAGGCGTCTTGAGTGCTGTGCCTACTCACCACCAAAAGATGGTGCTTGTGGACTATGAAGATCCGGAGCTGGCTGTGGGCTTCGTCATGGGCCACAACATGCTGGACGAATACTGGGATACCTCAGAACACAGCAGCAAGCCCCGCACCTTTTATCGAACGACCCACCCTGAAGAGCATCCCAACACAGTGGCCAACGGCCTGCTACCCCGTCACGACTTTTCCAGCATGGTGACAGGCCCCATCTTGGGCGACCTGTACAACAACTTTGCCACGGCCTGGGACAAGGCCGATGGTGACAAGATGTCCGGTGCGGACTTCAAGAGCTACCCCGTTCGAAAGCTCGACGGCATGGAGTTCATCGAAGGGCAAATCTTGCGCACCCAGTCTCAGGAGGGCAGGCAAGACATCAAGAGCTGCTATTTACAGGCCGTCAACAACGCCACGCAGTACATCCACATCGAAAACCAGTACTTCCGCTGGCCCCCGCTGGCTGATGCCATCAAGGCCGCAGCAGAAAAGCAGACGCAAAACGGCCGAGTTCCAGAACGCGACGGCTACCTCTACCTCTTCGTCATCACCAACTCGGGCGATGAAGGCGTGGGCGCTGGCATCGACAACACCTACCGCATGATGAAGGCCTTGGGCCGCACGGACACGTTGCCGCAAGTAGCCCGGCAAGACAAACTGGCAGAGATCGAGCAGGCCAGATGGAAGGTCACCCGTCTGGAAGCAGAGCGCGCGCAACTGGACGAACAGGCCGGCCTGTTGAACGGGCTGCCCAATACCTCACCACGCATGACGGCTCGTTACGAGGCCAACGCACGCGACCTGGAAGCAGCCAAAGAGAGGCTCAAGGCGCTGGAGGCCAATCAAGATGCCATCAAACAAGAATACGACCAGCAAGAGGCCAAAAGCGCAGAGGGAAGCAAGGCAAAGAATGCTGAGGACCAATGGCAGGATGAGATCGACCACAAGGACTCGGTCATTCAGCCAGAACCCATCCCCGGCCTGAAGTCCCACATCTGCACCCTCGTGGCACCCGACACCGAAGACGGCAAAGCCTGGATGGAGGTCTACA
>NZ_SCTN01000039.1 GCF_004297345.1 Aquabacterium sp.
TCTGCATCTCCGGTGACACCATGTCTGCTGGCAATTGCGTTTGCGGAGGGCGATAGCCGGGGCGGAAGAAATTGAATACCGATGGCGCGCCCATGGGCGTTTGGCCAAGTCCCGTTCCAGGGTCGGCTGACTCCGCTGCTTGATAGAAAGGCATGACGCCACCGCTGACGTTCTGCTCATAGGTAAAGCTGTGATGAGGAATGGCGCGCAACAAGTGGGCAAAGCGCAGCACCGGCTCGCGCAGCTTGCCGTAGGCCTCCAGGGCGTTGCCGTCAGGGATGCGTGCCTCCTTGTGGAGCAGGATGGCCTTGACGACGGCTTTGATGTTGCCGTGGTTGGCCCGAAATACGTGGGCGATGTCAGCAACGTACTGTGCGCTAGGGTTGCTGGTCACCAGTCGCTGTATCAGTTGCTTGCTGATAAAGGGCGCTGTATTGGGATGATTGGCCAGGCGGTCCAGCGCCAACTGGATGCTGAGCGCCGGGTTGGCCGTTGTTTGCGGGGGGACGGTGATGCCCAGGAACTGTTTGGCAGAAGTCGAGTGGAAGTTTGGGTAAGCCGACATGTTGGTGTAATCCAGTTCGGCATCGTTGCAGTTCGGCGTGCGCCAGAAGCATTCTGTTTCGGGCAGGCTGGCTTTGTTTGCTGGCCGGTACCAGCTGTATCCGGTGAACACTTTGGCCAGTCCGCTGATATCGCTGGCGGAGTAGGTTTCTGTCGGCAGGCCGTTGACTTTGATGGGATTGGCGCTGTCGTCCAGTTCATACAGCCCGATTGTGAACAGCTGCATGATTTCCCGCGCGAAGTTCTCGTCGGGCACGCGGCCGATTGTCGGGTCTTCCTTGCGATTGGACAGGTGGGACAGGTACAAGCCCATCGCTGGGTGCATGGCGACGGCTTCTAGCAAGGTTCTGAAGTCTGCATCGGCGTTGTTCGTCAGCATGTCCAGGTAGCTTGCCAAGGACCTGCCGCTTTCCACCGACGTAGACGACACCACAAAGATTTCCGACAAGGCAAAGGCCACGCGTTGACGCAGCTGAGCAGGATCCTTGATGGCGTGGGTCCACCAACTGAACGTGAGCTGCCCGGGGTCCGGTTTGCTCAGATTCAGCGCGCTCGCTGCAGCGACGACGGTGTCCAGATGGCTGGTCTGCAAATGCATGTCGTACTGTTCGTCAATCCATTTGCTGTAGCCAATGGCCTTGACGCGTGCGACGTCGTCCTGAGAAGGGCCGAAAGTGGCCTGGGTCAGAAAGCGGTATGCATCTGACTCTGAACTGGGCGCCAGGCTGGCGCTCACCAACATGTCCGATGAGGAGCCCGAGTCAGCAGTCGATGTGTTGCCCGAGCCATTGCCCCCGCCGCATGCGAGCAACATGAAGGATAAGCACAGCGCTGTAGCCATGGTGCGCTGGCGGCCCCAGGTGCCAGGCTTTTCTACCTGTGGGCGGATGAATCGACGCATGAACATGTGCAGTTGAAAGACCAGTGTGGCCATGACTCGGCGCTTGCTGATGAACGAAGGCATGAGCGCGTGCACTGACCGGGAGAACACAATTTGCCATGCGTCCGCACTGGACGTCTTGCGTCCATATTGCATTTTTGTAAGCGAAGGAAACCCATTGCCCATCAAACAAGGAACGTTGTGATTTTCATCACAGTGCAGATGAGCGGGCATTTGGGCTGGCGATCCATTGCGTGGAACGTGAGCCTCAATCCGTCAGCGCCGAGCGAGCCGTGTGCGACTCACAACACAGGCGCCAAAGCCCTCTGCGCTTGCTCATGTGAGAGCCCGGTTCTCAGCGCCCAATCTTCAAGCTGATCGCCTGCAATCTTGCCGACATTGAAGTAATCCGCTTCAGGATGGGCCATGTAGAAGCCGCTGACCGAGGCGGCAGGCATCATCGCCAGGCTTTCCGTCAGGTGCATGTGGATGTCATGCGCTTCCAGAACCCGGAACATGTCCTTCTTGACCGTGTGATCCGGGCAGGCCGGGTAGCCAGGTGCCGGGCGGATGCCGCGGTACTGCTCCTTGATCAGGGCGACGCTGTCGAGTGCTTCGCCGCCCGCATAGCCCCAGAACTCCTTGCGCACGCGTTCATGCATGCGCTCGGCAAAGGCCTCGGCCAGACGGTCGGCGAGGGCCTTGAGCATGATGGCGGAGTAGTCGTCTTCGCGGCCCAGGAACTCGGCTTCTTTCTTCTCGATGTTCAGACCGGCTGTGACGGCGAACATGCCGATGTAATCGGGCTTGGCTTCGCGAGGCGCGATGAAGTCGGCCAGTGAACGGTTGGGGCGCTTCACCCCGTCCACGACAGGGCGTTCCGTCTGCATGCGCAGCGGGCACCAGCTCATCAGCACTTCGCTGCGGGACTCATCGCGGTAGATCTCGATGTGGTCGTCCTGAACGGTGTTGGCCGGGTAGAGCCCGATCACGCCATTGGCCGTGAGCCAGCGGCCTTCCACGATCTTCTTGAGCATGGCCTGCGCATCGGCGTAGACCTTCTTCGCTTCTTCGCCCACGACCTCGTCTTCCAGGATGGCAGGGAAGGGGCCGGCCAGATCCCAGGTCTGGAAGAAGGGGCCCCAGTCGATGTAGGCAGCCAGTTCACCCAGGTCATAGTTGTTGAACACGCGCCTGCCGATGAACTTCGGTGCCTCAGGCGTGTAGGTGGCGAAGTCAGCCTGGTGCTTGTTGGCGCGCGCCTCGGCCAAGGACACCATGGGCGTGGCCTTCTTGTTGGCGTGCTGTTGGCGTACGCGTTCGTAGTCGGCGTTCAACTCGGCGATGTAGGCGGCTTGACGCTCGGTGCTCAGCAGTTCGGAGCACACGCCCACGGCACGAGAGGCATCGGGCACATAGACCACCGGGCCGCTGTAGTTCGGCGCGATCTTGACGGCCGTGTGCACGCGCGAGCAGGTGGCGCCACCAATCAGCAGCGGGATCTTGCGCGAGCGGAAGTACTCGTCGCGCTCCATCTCGGCGGCCACGTACTGCATTTCTTCCAGCGAAGGCGTGATCAGGCCGGACAGGCCGATGATGTCGGCGCCCACTTCCTTGGCCTTGTCGAGGATGTCCTTGCACGGGACCATCACGCCCATGTTGACCACCTCGAAGTTGTTGCACTGCAGGACCACGGTCACGATGTTCTTGCCGATGTCGTGCACGTCGCCCTTGACCGTGGCGATCACGATCTTGCCCTTGGCCTTGGCATCACCGCCGCCCTCGATCAGCAGCTTCTTCTCTTCTTCGATGTAAGGCAGCAGATGGGCCACGGCCTGCTTCATCACGCGGGCCGACTTCACCACCTGCGGCAGGAACATCTTGCCGGCGCCAAACAGGTCACCCACGGTGTTCATGCCGGCCATCAAAGGGCCTTCGATCACGTGCAGCGGGCGACCGCCGCCGGCCTTGATCTTTTGATAGCACTCTTCGGTATCGACCGTGATGAAGTCGGTGATGCCATGCACGAGCGCGTGGCTCAGGCGCGCTTCGACGGTGGCGGGGTGCTCGGCCGTGCCGCGCCATGCCAGCTTGGCCGAGTCGTCCTTGGCCGAGCCCTTGACCTGCTCGGCAATGGCCAGCAAGCGCTCGGTGGGCGTCAGGCTGGTGTCTTCGCCGTCCTTGAAGACCGGCTGGCGGTTCAGGACGATGTCTTCCACCAGTTCGCGCAGATGGGCGTCCAGGTCGTCATACACGCCCACCATGCCGGCGTTGACGATGCCCATGTCCATGCCCGCCTGGATGGCGTGGTACAGGAACACGGTGTGGATGGCTTCGCGCACTGGCTCGTTGCCGCGGAAGCTGAAGGACACGTTGGACACGCCGCCCGACACCTTGGCGCCGGGCAGGTTCTGTTTGATCCAGCGCGTGGCGTTGATGAAGTCCACGGCGTAGTTGTCGTGCTCTTCAATGCCTGTGGCGATGGCGAAGATGTTCGGGTCGAAGACGATGTCTTCTGGCGGGAAGCCAACCTCATCCACCAGGATACGGTAGGCACGCTCGCAGATCTCGATCTTGCGGGCGTAGGTGTCTGCCTGACCTTGTTCATCAAAGGCCATGACCACGGCCGCCGCACCATAGCGCTTGACCAGCGTAGCCTGGTACTTGAAGTTGTCGACGCCTTCCTTGAGCGAGATCGAGTTGACGATGCCCTTGCCCTGGATGCACTTGAGGCCCGCTTCGATCACGTCCCACTTGGACGAGTCAATCATGATGGGCACGCGCGCGATTTCAGGCTCGCCGGCGATCAGATTGAGGAAACGCACCATGGCGGCCTTGCTGTCGAGCATGGCCTCGTCCATGTTGATGTCGATGATCTGGGCGCCGTTTTCGACCTGTTGGCGCGCCACGGACAGGGCATCTTCGAATCGCCCCTCCAGGATCATGCGCGCAAAAGCCTTCGAGCCAGTCACGTTGGTGCGTTCGCCCACGTTGACGAACAGCGTGCCCTGACCGATGTGAACCGGTTCCAGGCCGGACAGGCGCATGGGGGATACGTTGGAGGAGGGCGGGGTGCCGGCAGAAGCGGCGGCGTGAGGGCGGGCGGACTCGGTCATGGCCGGCATTTTACGAGGCCCCGAGGGCTGAACGAGCCCCAACAAGCCCTAAATGCGTGGCCCAGAAAGTGGAAAGGGCGCGGTGCTTGTGGCACCGTGCCCCGAGGCGCTGTCGACCTACCCGATCAGGTAGCGTGCAGCAATTGCCTTAAACCTTGAGCCTGATGTCAGGCCTTCAGCATATTGTAGAGCTCGTCTTTGAGGGAAACGCGCTGCTGCTTCTTTTGTTCCAGTTCACTGCTGGAGCCATGCTCCACGCCGGTTTCGAGTCGAACAATGGCTTTGTCCAGATCTTCGTACTCACGTTCCAGCTTGGCGAAATGCGTGTTCGATGTCTTCAGCGAGTGGATCTTGTCCTTGAATTCAGGGAAGTCCTTGGCCAGCGGGTGGTGATCTTGAATCATTCGTATGTCCTCTCGTTCTCAATCCGTCAGCGTTTATCGCGACGACCTCATCTTGGGGTTAGCACGAGGTTCAAGCCTTGCGGTAGATCAAGCCTTATGGCCGGGTGTGAGGAACACGCTGTCGATATCGAAGGTGCTGCTGCGGCCGATCTGGTCGCGGTGTGCTGCCAGCCAGTTGTGGGCCGCCTTGTGGCCCAGGTGATGCAACTCCTGCAAGAAGGCCCAGTCAGTATTGAACTTGCTGGAGGCGTTGTAAGGCAGCATGCCGGCATCGTCGGCCACCATGTGCATATGCAGGTTTTTGTAGCGGCCAGGATCCAGCTTGTCTTCCTTGAGCAGCTTCTTGACGAAGGAGATGGCCCGCATCTCGCCAATCAGGCTGGCATTGAAGGTGATCTCGCTGAGACGGTCGATGATGTCGATACTGCGCGTGGGGTTGTCATCGCGGCGCAGCGGGTTGATGCGCACCAGCATGACGTCACTGAGATCGGTGTTGTAGATCAGCGGATAGAGCGCAGGGTTACCGGTGTAGCCACCATCCCAGTACGGCTCGCCATCGATCTCGACGGCCTGGAACACGAAGGGCAGGCAGGCTGAGGCCATCAAGGCATCGAGCGACAACTCTTCGGCCGTGAAGACGCGTGCTTGGCCGGTATGCACTGACGTGGCAGTGACGAACAGCGGCACACCGCAGTGCTGGCAACCTGTGTGCAGGGCATCTACGTCCACGTGACGGCGCAGCACGTCCTTGAGTGGATTGAGGTTGAGCGGGTTGAATTCATACGGGCTGAACGAGCGCATGAACAGATTCAGCCATTGGTAGGCGGGGAACTGATCGAAGTTGAACTGGTTCTTGATCAAGCCGTTGGACTGGATGGTCAGAGGCGAGAACAAAGGGCCATGCTGGCTGACATCACGCCAGAAATCGTGCAGCCCTCTTTGCGCTTGTTTGCGCGCCTGAGATTCGCTACCTTGTTCGAAGCCCTTCGCGTAAGCGGACAACAGGACGGCCCCATTGAGTGCACCTGCGCTGGTACCTGACAAACCAGCGAAGTCCAGGCCGTCGTCATCCAGCAGGCGATCCAGCACGCCCCAGGTGAAGGCGCCGTGGGAGCCGCCGCCTTGCAAGGCCAGGTTGACGCGAGGTCGGCCGCTGTGTGTCGAGGAGGATGGGGGCGAGGCGGTCTTGCCGGTCTTGGGCTTGGCGCTATTTTTTGTGCCCGTTTTTGTCGCGGTTTTCCTGGCTGGGCGCACCTTGGTCTGGCTGGCGCTGGCCGATGGCGCTTTTTTTCTGCTGGCGGGGGGCTGACTTGTCATTGTTGCAGTCTAGTCGCAATTGCTGCGCTGCAGCAAAGTGTGGCGATGGGGCGTACAACATCACCCGCAGGGGGGATCAAAAATATTCGCAAAGGTACTGTACAAACATCCAGGCTTTGCCATAATGGCGCTCAAATTCAACAACCCGCACCCACGGAAACATACGGAGTCACGCACATGGAAGTCACCAACAAGTCCGCCCTCAGCGCAGAAAAAGCCAAGGCCCTGCAGGCTGCTCTGGCCCAGATCGAAAAGCAGTTCGGCAAGGGCTCCATCATGCGTCTGGGCGAAGGCGAAGTGGCGCAAGACATCCAGGTGGTGTCCACCGGTTCGCTGGGTCTGGACATCGCTTTGGGCGTGGGTGGTCTGCCTCGTGGTCGCGTGGTTGAAATCTATGGCCCTGAATCCTCCGGCAAGACCACGCTCACGCTGCAGGTCATCTCTGAAATGCAGAAGCAAGCTGGCGTGTGCGCCTTCATCGATGCCGAGCACGCTCTGGATGCCCAGTACGCCCAGAAGCTGGGTGTGAACCTGCAGGATCTGCTGATTTCTCAGCCCGATACCGGAGAGCAAGCCCTGGAAATCGTGGACGCGCTGGTCCGTTCGGGTTCGGTTGACTTGATCGTGGTGGACTCGGTTGCCGCCCTGACACCCAAGGCCGAATTGGAGGGTGAAATGGGTGACTCCTTGCCCGGCCTGCAAGCTCGCTTGATGAGCCAGGCCTTGCGCAAGCTGACCGCCACCATCAAGAAGACCAACTGCATGGTCATCTTCATCAACCAGATCCGCATGAAGATCGGCGTGATGTTCGGTAGCCCCGAAACCACCACGGGCGGGAATGCCCTGAAGTTCTACGCGTCCGTGCGCCTGGACATCCGTCGCATCGGTTCGATCAAGAAGGGCGACGACATCATTGGCAACGAGACCAAGGTCAAGGTCGTCAAGAACAAGGTTTCGCCCCCCTTCAAAACCGCTGAATTCGACATCCTCTACGGTGAAGGCATCAGCCGCGAAGGCGAAATCATCGACCTGGGCGTGACCGCCAAGATCGTGGACAAATCGGGCGCCTGGTACGCCTACCAAGGCGAGAAAATCGGCCAAGGCAAGGACAACGCCCGCGAATTCCTGCGCGAGAACCCTGATCTGGCACGCGAGATCGAAAACAAGATCCGCGAGTCGCTGGACATCGCTTTGCTGCCGGCTGCTGTGGCCGATGCTGGCGAATAACTCCAGGCCGGGTATGCCTGGCCTGTCGCTCAAGGGCCGGGCGCTGAAGTACCTGGCTGCCCGCGAGCATTCTCGGGTTGAGCTGCGGCGCAAACTGGCACCCCACGCGGAATCAGCCGAGCAAATCGAACAGGCGCTGGACGAACTGGAAGCGCGCGGTTTGCTGTCCGCCCAGCGCTTTGCGGATTCCATGCTCCACCGCAAGGCGGCCAAGTTCGGCGCCGCGCGCCTACAGGCCGAACTGGCTCAGCACCAGTTACCGCCAGACATCGCACGCGAGGCCACCCAAGTCTTGCGCGAAACCGAGTTCGAGCGCGCTCACGCCCTGTGGGTGCGTCGCTACGGTGAAATCCCTGAGACGCCTGAAGACAAAGCCCGCCAGATGCGCTTTCTCGCAGGGCGCGGCTTCTCCGGTGAGGTGATTCGCCGCGTCGTTCGTGGCGAAGGTTTCACACATTCCTGATCTTCCCGCCCGTCTTGTCATCAAGCCTTTTTGTGTTCAAGGCCTGCGGTGCTATGCTGGTTGCTGCACTGCAAACAAGTCATCCTTGTGCGCGGGCGCTTCCCGTCAAGGCCTGATCGGCTGCGGCGGTTTTTGTCATGTTCGGTCAGAACGCAAAACCTTCTGCGAGTTCCCCCATGAAGATTCATGAGTACCAAGGCAAAGAGATCCTGAGCCGATTCGGTGTGCCAGTCCCACGAGGAATCCCGGCATTTTCTGTAGACGAAGCGGTTGCTGCCGCGCAGAAACTGGGTGGCCCTGTGTGGGTCGTCAAGGCCCAGATTCATGCGGGTGGTCGCGGCAAGGGCGGTGGCGTGAAAGTCGCCAAGTCCATTGAAGACGTCAAGCGTCTGGCAGGCGAGATCCTGGGCATGCAGCTCAAGACCCACCAGACCGGCCCCGAAGGCCAGAAAGTCAACCGTCTCTATATTGAAGACGGCGCCGACATTCAAAAGGAATACTACGTGTCCGTGGTCACCGACCGCGGCACCCAGAAAGTCGCCTTCATCGCGTCCAGCGAAGGCGGCATGGACATCGAAGAAGTCGCCCACAGCACACCTGAGAAGATCATCAAGGTCTTCGTGGATCCGCTGGCCGGCCTGACAGATGCTCAGGCCAAGGAAATCGCCGACGGCATCGGCATGCCGGCAGATTCGACCGCCCAGGCCACCGACATCTTCAAGAAGCTCTACCAGTGCTACATGGAGACCGACGCTTCCCTGGTCGAGATCAATCCCCTGAACCGCGACGGCAAGGGCAATGTCATCGCCCTGGACGCCAAGTTCAACTTTGACGCCAATGCCTTGTTCCGTCATCCCGAGATCGTGGCCTACCGCGATCTGGACGAAGAGGATCCCGCCGAAATCGAAGCCTCCAAGTTCGATCTGGCCTATATCCAGCTCGACGGCAACATCGGCTGCCTGGTGAACGGTGCCGGTCTGGCCATGGCCACGATGGACACCATCAAGCTGTTCGGCGGCGAGCCCGCCAACTTCCTGGACGTCGGCGGTGGCGCCACGGCCGAGAAGGTCACCGAAGCGTTCAAGATCATGCTGAAGAACCCGGACGTCAAGGGCATCCTGGTGAACATCTTCGGCGGCATCATGAAGTGCGACACGATTGCTGACGGTGTGATCACCGCCTGCAAGGCTGTGAACCTGAGCGTGCCTCTGGTTGTCCGCATGAAGGGCACCAACGAAGACCTGGGCAAGAAGATGCTGGCCGA
>NZ_SCTN01000317.1 GCF_004297345.1 Aquabacterium sp.
TCCTTGATGCCCACCACAATGGCCTGCAGATCGTAGGTCCAGATGAAGTCGTTCCAGCGACGGTTGAAGTCCGTCATGGTGTTGCTGGCGACATAGTCCAGCCAGTCGCGGCCAATGTGCTTGAGGGCCCAGCGGTTCAGGCGGGACAGCATCGCCTCAAGCATGGCCGGTTCCTGCGGGGTGCTGCTGCGTCTGCGCGGCGGGTGGGAAGGAGTGCTTCCACATCACCGACACGTAGTTTCGGATGGCACGGCCCCAGGTCGGGTTGCACTTGTAGTCGACACCGTACTTGGCGCACACGGCTTTGACTTCCTTGGCCATGTCCGGGTAGTGGTGCGAGGGGATGTCCGGGAACAGGTGGTGCTCGATCTGGTAGTTCAGGTGGCCCCACAGGATGCTCATGCGGCGGCTGCCCTTGAAGTTCACCGAAGACTCCAGTTGTGACAGGTACCAGTGGCCCTTGTGCTTGAGCGCATCGGCCGATTGCAACGGCTCCGTGAAGTGCGTGGCCTGGATCGTCATGCTGACCCAATAGTTGTTGATCACGTCAGCCAGCGCATTGCCCAGCAGCACCTTCAGGCCAGAAAAGCCTGTAGCGGCGGCCAGCAGCGGGAACACCACGTACTCTTTGGTCAGAACGCGCCAGATCGAGCGGCTGTTGCGCTTGGCCAGGGCCTCGTCCGACTCGCCTGCCGTGTCCACCATGGCGTAGCCCTTGTTGCCCTCTGGGAAGGCTCGCTCGCGGAACTTCTGCCCGAAGCCCAGGTTCTGGGCGTTGAACTGATAGAGCATCGTCGGGTAGGCGCCGAACAGGTAAACCGGCACCTGGAAGAGGTGGCGTTTGTTCCAGGGTGTCAGGTCGTTGGTGCGCAGGATGCCGTGATTCAGGTCCGGGTCCATCTCGAACACATTGGTGTGCACATGGTGCAGTCCGTTGTGCTCGCGGCGCCAGCCTTCCTCGTCCACGGGCGCCTTCCATTTGAAGTTGTGCGCGTGGAACTGCGGGATCTCGGGGAAGTAGTCATACTGCCCGTGCAACACGTTGTGGCCGATTTCGATGGCTTCGATGTTGCGGTGCAAAAAGGTGAAGAACACACCCAGCGAGAAGGTGATCGGTTCGGGACTCACCCACAGCAATCCACGGCCAATCATCTCGAAAATGCGTGAATTGCGGCGAAGTCCCTTGATATAAGCGATATCCTTGGGGCCCAGCTTGGCGCGGTAACGCTGCTTGATGTCGTCGATTTCCTTTTCGATCTGGTCAAAAAGGGCAGGGTCGACGTTGGTGAGCGCGGAGGGGCGCCCCGTATAGATATTGTTGGTCATGAATGGCCGGGTCCGGGGTGGTGGCGGCGCGATGCGGAAAAATGCCGGGACGCAAAAGCCGCGCAGTATAGAAGACTGCTATGGGTTAACCGGCCATCAGTATCAAGGGGGTTGATGTGGCGCAATCCACGGTTCAAACCCTTGCGGAGCCCCTATAATGCCGCTTTACCACCGCAGCGCCCGCCCTCAAGGCCGGCGCTTTTGCGCAAAATGACCAAGTTTGTCTTCGTCACGGGCGGTGTGGTGTCCTCGCTAGGCAAGGGCATCGCCGCTGCGTCACTGGCCGCCATTCTCGAATCTCGTGGCCTCAAAGTTACCCTGATCAAGCTGGATCCGTACATCAACGTCGATCCTGGCACGATGTCGCCCTTCCAGCACGGCGAGGTCTTCGTGACCGACGACGGCGCTGAAACCGACCTCGACCTGGGCCACTACGAGCGCTTCATCACCACGCGGATGAAGAAGGCCAACAACTTCACCACTGGCCAGATCTACAAGAGCGTTCTGGAAAAAGAACGCCGTGGTGACTACCTGGGCAAGACCGTGCAGGTCATCCCCCACATCACCAACGAGATCCAGGATTACGTGCGCCGTGGCGCTGGCGTCGGTACGCCCGATGCGGTTGACGTGGCCATCGTCGAAATCGGCGGCACCGTGGGTGACATCGAATCGCTGCCTTTCATGGAAGCGGCTCGCCAGCTGTGCCTGAAGGCCGGCCCGACCAATGCCGCTTTCGTGCACCTGACCTACGTGCCCTTCATCGCGGCCGCAGGCGAGCTCAAGACCAAGCCAACTCAGCACACGGTGCAGAAGCTGCGCGAAATCGGTATCCAGCCCGATGCGCTGCTGTGCCGTGCTGACCGCGCCATTCCCAATGATGAACGCGAAAAGATCTCGCTGTTCACCAACGTGCCCGAGTCCGGTGTGATCTCGGTGTGGGATGCCGACACCATCTACAAGGTGCCCCGCATGCTGCACGAGCAGCATCTGGACGACCTGATCTGCGGCAAGCTGCAACTGCAGACCAAGCCCGCCGATCTGTCGCGCTGGGACAACCTGGTTTACGAGGTCGAGAACCCCAAGAAGACCGTCACCATCGCCATGTGCGGCAAGTACACCGATCTGTCGGATTCGTACAAGTCGCTCAACGAGGCGCTGCGCCACGCCGGTATCCACAACCATGCTCGCGTCAACATCGAGTATGTGGACTCCGAAACGCTGACGCCTGAAACCGTGTCGCAACTCAAGCAGTTCGACGCCATCCTGGTGCCCGGCGGCTTCGGCAAGCGCGGTGTGGAAGGCAAAATCTGCGCGGCTCAGTTCGCCCGTGAAAACGGCATTCCTTACCTGGGCATCTGCCTGGGTATGCAGGTGGCCACGATCGAATACGCACGCCACAAGGCCGGCCTGACGGACGCCAACTCCACCGAGTTCGAGCCCAACACGCCGCACCCCGTGATCGCCTTGATCGACGAGTGGCTGGATGCCGATGGCACCGTGCAAAAGCGCGATGCTTCGTCCAACCTGGGCGGCACGATGCGCCTGGGCGCGCAAAGCTCTGACGTCAAGCCTGGCACCATCGCGCATGACATCTACGGCCCGATCGTGACCGAGCGCCATCGCCATCGCTACGAAGCCAACGAGCGTTACCTCGATCGCCTGCAGGAAGCTGGCCTGGTGATCTCGGCCATCACGCAAAGCGAGAAGCTCACCGAAATGGTCGAGCTGCCCAAGTCGGTTCACCCTTGGTACGTCGGCGTGCAGTTCCACCCCGAGTTCAAGTCGACCCCGTGGGGCGGCCACCCGCTGTTCACCGGCTACATCAAGGCTGCGCTTGACCATCAAGCCGCTGCCAACAAGAAAGCCTGAACAAGGCGCTGAGGAAGCATTCCATGAAGCTCTGCGGATTCGACGTCGGCCTGAACCATCCCTTCTTCCTGATCGCCGGCCCTTGCGTGGTCGAGTCCGAGCAGTTGCAGATGGACACGGCCGGTACGCTCAAGGAGATCACCTCTGCCTTGGGCATCCCCTTCATCTTCAAGTCCAGCTACGACAAGGCCAACCGTTCCAGCGGTACGTCCTTCCGTGGCCCGGGCATGGAGAAGGGCCTGGAGATCCTGGCCAAGGTCAAGCGTGAGCTGAACGTGCCCATCCTGACGGACGTGCACACGGAAGCCGAGATCCCCGTGGTGGCTTCGGTGGTCGACATGCTGCAGACGCCGGCCTTCCTGTGCCGCCAGACCGACTTCATCCACGCGGTCGCCCAATGCGGCAAGCCAGTGAACATCAAGAAGGGCCAGTTCCTGGCGCCTGGCGACATGAAGAACGTCATCGACAAGGCCCGTGCCGCAGCGCGCGAAAAGGGCCTGAACGAAGACAACTTCACGGCATGCGAGCGCGGCGTGAGCTTCGGCTACAACAACCTCGTGTCCGACATGCGCTCGCTGGCCATCATGCGCGAGACGGGTGCCCCTGTGGTGTTCGATGCCACCCACTCGGTGCAATTGCCTGGCGGGCAGGGCACGTCTTCGGGCGGCCAGCGCGAGTTCGTGCCTGTGCTGTCTCGTGCAGCCGTGGCCGTGGGCATCTCGGGCCTGTTCATGGAGACCCACCCGGACCCCGCCTGCGCGCTCAGCGACGGCCCTAACGCCGTGCCGCTCAAGCACATGAAGGCTCTGCTCGAAACCCTGGTCGAGCTGGACCGCATCACCAAGAAAAACGGCTTCCTGGAGTCGAACTTCTCCTGATGCCGCGGGTCCGATGCGGGCCCCACAATCTTTCGTTTTCGTTTTTTCTTATCTTCCAATTTTCTTCCTGAGGAAACCCAGATGAGCGCCATCGTTGACATCATCGGCCGCGAAGTGATCGACAGCCGCGGCAACCCCACCGTCGAATGCGACGTCCTGCTGGAAAGCGGCGTCATGGGCCGCGCCGCTGTGCCTTCTGGAGCATCGACCGGTTCGCGCGAAGCCATCGAACTGCGTGACGGCGACAAGTCGCGTTACCTGGGCAAGGGCGTTCTGAAGGCCGTTGAGCACATCAACACCGAAATCGCCGAAGCCGTGCTGGGCCTGGATGCTTCCGAACAAGCCTTCCTGGACAAGACCCTGATCGACCTCGACGGTACCGAGAACAAGGGCCGCCTGGGTGCCAACGCCATGCTGGCCGTGTCGATGGCCGTGGCCCGCGCCGCTGCTGAAGAAGCTGGTCTGCCCCTGTACCGCTACTTCGGTGGCATGGGTGCCGTGCAGTTGCCTGTCCCGATGATGAACGTCATCAACGGCGGCGCACACGCCAACAACAACCTGGACATCCAGGAGTTCATGATCCTGCCCGTGGGCGCACCGACCTTCCGTGAAGCCCTGCGTTACGGCGCCGAAGTCTTCCACGCTCTGAAGAAGATCCTGCACGACAAGCACATCAGCACCGCCGTGGGCGACGAAGGCGGTTTCGCGCCTTCCGTGGCCAGCCACGAAGAAGCCATCCAGCTGATCCTGCAAGCCATCGAAGCCGCCGGCTACACCGCTGGCGACCAGATCATGCTGGGCCTGGACTGCGCCGCTTCCGAGTTCTTCAAGGACGGCAAGTACCACCTCGAAGGCGAAGGCCTGAGCCTGACCGCCGAGCAGTGGACCGACATGCTGGCCACCTGGTGCGACAAGTACCCCATCATCTCGATCGAAGATGCCATGGGCGAAGGCGACTGGGCTGGCTGGAAGCACCTGACCGAGCGTCTGGGCAAGAAGGTTCAATTGGTGGGTGACGACCTGTTCGTGACCAACACCAAGATCCTGAAGGAAGGCATCGAGAAGGACATCGCCAACTCCATCCTCATCAAGATCAACCAGATCGGCACGCTGACCGAAACGTTTGCTGCCATCGAAATGGCCAAGCGCGCTGGCTACACCGCCGTGATCTCGCACCGCTCGGGCGAAACCGAAGACAACACGATCTCCGACATCGCCGTGGGCCTGAACGCTGGTCAGATCAAGACCGGTTCGATGAGTCGCTCCGACCGCATGAGCAAGTACAACCAGCTCCTGCGCATCGAAGAAGACCTGGGCAACGTGGCTGTGTACCCTGGCCGCAGCGCTTTCTACAACCTGCGTTGATCACTTCATCGCTGGTTTGATTCAGAAAGGCCCTTCGGGGCCTTTTTGTTTGATAAATTCGAGCCTATGCGCATGGCAACCGTCTTCCTGCTGGCTTTGTTGGCCGTCGTTCAAGCCGAACTCTGGTTTGGCAAGGGCGGCGTGCCGCGTGTCATGGCGCTGCGTGCGCAAGTGCAAACTCAGCAACGCGCCAATGTGGATGCGCAGGCCCGCAACGAGCAACTCTCTGCTGAAGTCCGCGATCTGCAGGAGGGGCTGGAGATGGTCGAGGAAAAAGCTCGCACCGAACTGGGCATGGTCAAGCCAGATGAAATCTACGTGCAACTGACCACCAAGCTGCCTCAGATCATGCCTGCGCAGCCCGTCGCGTCGGCGCCCTGAGTGATGCTGCCTGGTTTGGACGGCTTGGCCACATCGCTGGCCTGGGTTGACCCCTGGCTCGCGCCACTTTTTACTGCGTGGGGCGTGCCGGTCAGTCAACTCGAATGCTGGGCCTTCATCTTGTCCTTGCTGATGGTGGGGCTCAACCTCAAGGTCAATGCGTGGGGGTGGCCGCTGGCCATCATCAGCTCCATCCTGTATGGCCTGTTGTTTGCCCGTAGCAAGCTGTATGGTGAGGCATCCTTGCAACTTCTGTTCGTTGTGATGTCTGTCTGGGGCTGGTGGCAGTGGTTGGCGGGCAAGGGCGCAGACGATCAAGCCTTGCGTGTGCGAGCCTTGTCGATCAGAGCGCGATGGATGGCAGCTGGTGTCACCTTGCTGATGTGGCCTGCGCTGGGCGCCTTGCTGACGCATGTGACCGACTCGGATGTGCCTTATCTTGACGCCTTGCCGACGGCGGGCAGTGTGATGGGGCAGTGGTTGCTGGCGCGCAAGTTCGTGGACAACTGGCCTTGCTGGTTGCTGGTCAACCTGATCAGCATGGGCCTGTTTGCCTATAAACAGTTGTGGCTGACTGTGTTGCTCTATGGCCTCTTCGCTGTTTTGTCAGTGTTGGGCTGGCGCGTGTGGCTGCGCAAGGCGTGCTCGCTTACGGTCTCGTTGGATCGGGCCTGACATGAACGCTGGGCGGGTGATTACTTTGCTGGGTGCGGAAAGCACGGGCAAAAGCACACTGGCCATCGAGTTGGCAAGAGTCATGTCGTCACGAGGCGTCGATGCGGTCATGGTGCCGGAAGCCTTGCGCCTGTTTTGCGAGCATCATGGCCGTACGCCACAGCAACATGAGCAAGCGGATATCGCCGCAGAGCAAACCAGACTCATAGAGCAAGCCCGGGCCAGCCATCAAGTCGTGCTGGCAGACACCAGCGCTTTGATGATTGCCGTCTACAGCGACTACATCTTTGGTGATCGCAGCTTGTACGCGTCTGCCCTGAAAGCCCATGCTCCGTGTGATGCAACCCTGCTGATGTCCATGGATCTGGCCTGGGCCGCCGATGGCTTTGTACGTGACGGCGAGCACGCGCGTGAGCCTGTGGATGGCCTCGTTCGCGCGGCCTTGCAAGGTGCGGGCTTGAGCTACAACGTGGTCGCAGGGCATGGCATCGCGCGAGTCAATCACGCCTTGTCCGTGATCGATCATCTGTTGGATGCGCCGGCGCGCCAGCAGCGTCAAGCGGGTGCACCTCGCTGGCGCTGGTTTTGCGACAACTGCGATGACGGCGAATGCGAGCAGCACTGGCTGCCTCGCTCAGGGAAAGCCTGATGAGCGAGACAAGTGCGTCCTTGCGCATTCTTTGGCTGGACGATGACATGGTTGCCGTGCACAAGCCCGCAGGCTGGCTCGTGCACCGTACCGGGCTGGATGCGCACGAAACGCGTTTCGTGATGCAGACGCTGCGGGATCAACTTGGGCGCCATGTGTTCCCGGTCCACAGGCTGGACAAGGGTACCTCTGGCGTGTTGATCATGGCGCTTCACAGCGAAGCAGCGCGTGCCTTGTGCGAAGCGTTTGAGACACATCGTGTGCACAAGCACTACCTCGCCATGGTGCGTGGCTGGCCCGCGTTGTCTGCCCACATAGACCATGCGCTGAAGCCGGACGATGCACCGGCAGATGCTTTGGCTCAGCCAGCCGTGACGGACTTTCGGCGGCTCGCCACCTTGCAGCTTGACGTGCCGGTAGACCGCTATCCGTCCACCCGCGTGGCGCTGATGCAAGCCTGGCCTCATACCGGGCGCAGGCATCAGATACGCCGGCACCTCAAGCACATGGCACATCCCATCATCGGTGATGCCACACATGGCAAAGGTGCGCACAACCGTTGGTGGGCCCAGCAACTGGGGCAGCAACGCTTATGGTTGCATGCCTTGTCGCTCAACCTGGTGCAGCCCTTGACGGGGCAGCGTCTGAAGCTGGTGTCGCCTTTGCCTGCGATGGCCGACCAGCATCAGACCATTGCCACAGGCGGTGATGTGCGCCAAGCCACACTCAATCAGGATTGGGGGCAACTCCTTGCGGACTACCCCTGGCAGTTTGATCGACCGTTGAATCAGGTGATGTCAGACGATGGCCTGACATCCGCCTGATCATCACTGCAAGGTCGATGAACTGGGTGGCGTGTCGGCGCTGTTGTTGAACAACTCGGCCGCATCCACTGGGTCGAAATGGTAGTGCTGGCCGCAGAAGTCGCAGCCAATTTCAACTTGTCCTTGTTCTGCCACGATGGAGTCGATTTCCTCCTGCCCAAGGCTGCGCAGCATGTCCGCCACACGCTCGCGTGAGCAGGTGCAGGCAAAACGAGGGCCGGAAGCACCTTGCTGGGGCTCGAAGTAACGCACATCTTCTTCCCAGAACAGTCGGCGCAGGATCGTTTCGGCATCCAGGGTCAGCAGTTCTTCCTGTTTCAAGGTAGACGCCAGGTGCGAGATGCGGTTGTAGTGCTCGTCCATCTCAATGGCATCGACGTCAGATGTCGCCCCTTCCAGATTGGCCTTGCCCTCGACCGGCACGCGCTGGATCAGCAGGCCTGCCGCTATTTGGTCATTGGCAGCCAGAATGATCTTGGTATCCAGCTGCTCCGAACTTGCCATGTACTGCTCCAGCACGGAGCTCAAGTTGTGCAGCGGGCCCTTCTCATCATGCAGTGACACCACGCCCTGATAGGGTTGCTGACCCGGCAAGCGATCCTTGGGATCCAAGGTGATGGCGCAACGGCCTTTACCGTTCACGTTGACCATGACCTCCAATGGCAAGTGGCCGTTGTCGGTGGCGGGCAACTCGCCCACAACCTTGGCCGTGCTGCGAAAACTCAGGTCGGACTGGACTTCCGTGACGGCCAGCTTCACAGGACCCTCGCCAAAAATCTGCATGACCACGGCACCATTGAACTTGATGTTGCCTTGCATGAGCACACCGGCGGCGGTCATTTCACCCAGCAACTGGCGCAAGGGCGCATCAAAAGCCCCGGCCGATTCGCGGCGGCGCAAGGCCTCCTGCCAGCCATCGGTCAGGCGGACCAGCATGCCGCGCACCGGCAGGCCTTCAAACAGAAACTTGTGCAATTCGCTCATGGCGTGTCATTCAATCTTGGGCTGGCACATCAACGCGCACCAGATCGGTTTTGTATTCAGCGGACTTGGCCACGTACATGGCTGTGCCAATGTGCATGCGGGCCAGGTCGCCGTCAGTCAGGGGGCGCACAGCCTTGGCAGGCGAGCCCATGATCAACATGCCATCTTCAAAGACCTTGCCTTCCGTCACCAGGGCGCCCGCCGCGACCAGGCAGTTCTTGCCAATCACGGCGCCATTGAGCACCACAGCCTGGATGCCGATGAGCGAGCCATCGCCCACGGTGCAACCATGCAGCATGGCCTGATGGCCGACGGTCACATCCTCGCCGATCGTCAGGCCGAAACCGATGTCGGTATGCAGCACGGACGACTCCTGCACGTTGGAGCGTGCACCAATCACGATGGGCTCGTTGTCACCCCGCAAGGTCACATGAGACCAGACGCTGGTGCCTTCGGACAAGGTCACGCTGCCAATCACGTCAGCTGATTCGGCCACAAAGGCACTGGGGTGAACCTGGGGAACCTTGTCTTTGATGCGATAGATCGCCATGGTCAGTGGCCGCAGCAAGCGCTGCAGCAGGGCAGTGTTGTAAACCGCCGATTTTAAGAGTGTTGCGCAAGTCCTGCTTGAATCCCTTTGTCTCGCGGCACAGGAATCTATGATGAGAAAATAGGTGGCCTCAAATTGAATGAGATCCTTCGCCCTTGCAGGTTTCAGTCGGGTTGTCCCCCTGACGCTCTCTGCTGAACTGTCATCTCCCACATGTTGATATTGCTGTCTCCTGCCAAAAGCCTGGACTACGACACCGCGCCGACCACCGACAAACACACGCTGCCGCAGTTTGTGAGCGACTCTGCGGGGCTGATCGAGGTGCTCAAGCCTTATACGCCGGCACAGATCGCATCGCTGATGGACCTCAGCGATGCGCTGTCTACCCTCAACGTGGCGCGCTATGCCGCCTGGCGTCCCAGGTTCACGGCCAAGAACAGCAAGCAGGCCATCCTCGCGTTCAATGGCGACGTGTACGAGGGGCTGAACGCAGCCAGTCTTGATCAGGCTGATCTGGATTGGGCGCAATCGCATGTGGGCATTCTCAGTGGCCTTTACGGCGTGCTGCGCCCCTTGGACTGGATGCAACCCTATCGACTGGAGATGGGCACCAAATTGCAGAATCCCCGTGGGAAGGACTTGTATGCATGGTGGGGCGACACGCTTGCCAACCATCTGGACGCCCAGTTGAAGAAGCAAGGTGACGATGTCATCATCAACCTGGCCTCGCAGGAGTATTTCAAGTCCGTCAAACGCAAGGCCTTGAAAGCCCGCGTCGTCGAGTGTGTTTTCGAGGATTGGAAGGGCGCAGGTTGGAAGATCATCAGCTTTCACGCCAAACGCGCGCGAGGCTTGATGGCGCGTCACGCCATTCTGAAGCGTGCTCGCAAGCCTGCTGATTTGCTGGATTTTGACGCCGAGGGCTATGCCTATGACGCCACCGTTTCGTCACCCGACCGTCTGGTATTTCGGCGTACGTCACCAGCCTGATCTGACAGGCACCTCACTGGAGCATGCATGAGCGAGCAGTTGATCACCCCGGAACTCCGCCAATGGATTCTCCAGCAGGCTCAAGCCGGACACACTGCCGATTCGGTCCTTGAGGCGATGAAGGCCAGCGGCTGGGAAGAGCATGTCGCCCTTGACGCGCTGGAGGAGGTGATGGTGGCGCATGTCGGCGAGACCCAAGTCGTCGCACAGAAGGTGCCGGAAGTGCTGAACGACGGCGTATCCCGTGTCTGGGCGCACGACAAATACGTGAATGTGCTGGTTCAGATCCGCCATCCTCGGGTCGTCGTGTTTGGTGATTTCCTGTCCTTGGATGAGTGCGAGCAACTCAAAGCTTTGGCGCAGCCTCGCATGACACGCTCCCAGACTGTGGTGCACGCGACAGGCGACAGTGAAGTCAATGATGTGCGTACCAGCCAGGGTATGTTTTTCGGTCGTGGCGAAAACGAGCTATGCCAGCGTATCGAAGCTCGCATTGCCGCGCTTGTGCACTGGCCGGTTGAAAATGGTGAAGGCATCCAGGTGCTGCGTTACGCCCCAGGCGCGCAATACAAACCTCATTTCGATTACTTCGATCCGAATCAACCGGGGACGGCGCCCATTTTGAAGCGCGGCGGTCAGCGCGTGGGGACAGTTGTGATGTACCTCAACACGCCAGACTCCGGTGGCGCCACCACATTCCCGGATGCCGGGGTCGATGTTCATGCCCTTGCTGGTCAGGCTGTATTTTTTGCATACGGATTGCCGCATCCTTCAACCAAGACCTTGCACGGTGGTGCGCCGGTGCGAGAAGGTGAGAAATGGGTGGCCACAAAATGGATGCGTGAGCGCGCCTTCGAATAATTTCAAAAAAATTTGTGCAGCGTGTCAACCGAATCAAAAAGGGGTGCGTTGACATCTCACAGGCCGGACAGTGAGTTGGCCTGAAACCAAACCACATTCATATTTCTGGAGTTTTTTCATGAAAAAGCTGATCGCCGCTCTGATCGCCTCGATGTTCGCTATTGGCGCTTTCGCCGCTGAAACCGCTGCTCCTGCTGCTGAAGCTGCTGCTTCCGCTCCAGCCAAGAAGGCCAAGAAGGCTCACAAGGCCAAGGCTGCCAAGAAGGCTGCTGCCGCTTCTGAAGCTGCTTCGAAGTAATTCATTTTGCTGATTAGGCCGGTCTTTGACTGGCGTGAGTCGGCAAGAAAGAAAAAACCCGGCTAAGCCGGGTTTTTTTATGGGCGCCTTTGATTCGCTGCGGCTGTGTCAGCCGCGCACTCTACGTGGAGGTGGCGACGAGACGGGGCCACTATTGGCCGCTTCAGATCGACGGGGCGCGCGCAGATCCTGATTTTGGCCGTTTTGCTGGGATTTGCTGGTGCCGCCTGCGCTGGTTGGTGCCTGACGCGAAGCGCTGGCACCTTGGCGACCGCCGCCGCCGTGGCCTTGCCCCTGGTTGCCACCACGATGCTGCTGGTTGTGGCCGCCACCGCCTGGTCGCCCAGAGGTGTTGCCT
>NZ_SCTN01000040.1 GCF_004297345.1 Aquabacterium sp.
CCGCTCTAAGTGACACGCACAAGGGTGATCGAAACGCCAGCACGGCCATCTACTTCTTGCTGAGGCATGGTGAGTTCAGCGCCTTTCATTTGTTGGCGTCAGACGAAGTGCTGCACTTCTACGATGGCGAGCCGCTGCATGTGTATGAGATTGACGCAGCAGGCGCTATGCGTGTGCACACCTTAGGCCGGGATCTGGCGCGTGGTCAGCAGTTCGCTTTGGTTATTCCTGGCGGTAGCTGGTTTGCGCTGCGCTGCGAGGTGCCGGGTGGTTTTAGCCTGATCGGATGCACGGTGGCGCCTGGCTTTGATTTTGAGGACTTTACGCTTGACGATCGCGCCGTGCTGTTGGAACGCTTCCCACAGCATGCGCAGATGATTCACGAGATGACGTTTGAGCGTGGGTGACTGGGCTTGCTGAGAGATGTGTGGCTGCTTTAGGCTGATTGCTGTCTTTCAGCCGAGGCTCATCGAGCGGCCGTTATCGACCCTGAGCAGTCGTAGGCTCACTAAACGGGCCCGCCAAATTGCTGACGGTCGTGCAGGAGCGCGAGTCAATGCGGTCCGAGATCCAGCACAGCACTTGAATACGTAGTGCAAACGCAATACAATTGCGCTAATGAAAACCGCAGTCATCCCTCAAGTCCGTGTCGAACCCGAGTTGCGCGCTGATCTTGATTCGGTGCTTCTGCCCGGCGAGACGCTGACTGAATTTGTCGAGGCATCGGTGCGTCGCGCCGTCGAATTTCGTCGCGTGCAAACGGACTTCGCCGCGCGGTGCGATGCCTCATTGGCAGCGTACGAGCGCACCAGGGTTTCCATCCCGTCGGACGTTGTCTTGTCGAAGCTTGAGGCGAAAGTTGCCGCACGGGTGAAGCAGCTTCGCAAATGACTTTCAGGGTCGAGTTCACGCCTGAGGCGGATGCCGATCTGGATCGCCTGTTTGACTTTCTCCTGGATGGCGCTGAGACCGTCGAAGACGCCATGCGTGCCTATGAGGCTATCGACGCCATTCGCACCGCTGCCAACAGTCATCTCGCGACCACGCCCTATAGCTATCGCAAGGTCGGTCAACGCCCAACATTGCGTGAACTCATCGTCCCGTTCGGCTCCACCGGGTACGTCCTTCGCTTCGATATACGCACCCCTGAGCTGGTGCTCGTCATCGGCGCGCGCCACCAGCGTGAAGAGGATTTCCATTGACGGCGGTGCACTCGGTGGCTGCCGATCAATGATGTCAGTTCATGGCCGCAATCAGTTGTACGGGCGGTCTGCTGCCGAAAATGCTGGCCGCAGCGTGGTGACTACATCGCTCTGCATGAGAGCAGCTCCCCATGTGCCATCCCCTCGACTAAGTCTGAGTAGTCTGCTTCGATCAACTGGGCCTCGATAAATAGATATTCAGGATTCAGGCGTTCCTGTGGCGTCGGATCGAAGAGCCGACCTGTCGTCTTCTCTTTGACGACCGAGTGGTGCATGAATCGCACCTCTCCAAGCAAACCCCTGAAGTCGAATACGAGCCAGCCACGGACGACCTCAAGATCGTTGGGATAAGTCTGCGCGAGGATCGATGCATTGTGATGGCATTGGTTCGCTTCTGGCTGCCATATGCCATCTTCGTGCTCGACATTTACTGGTCTTAGAGGTACGACGACGCCTTCATCTAGGCGTTCGAGCAGGGTCCGTGCGTACGCAATTTTGTCCGGTGAAGGCATGTCAGCATCATAAAATCGACGCTGCGCAGAAAATCTGCCGCTCGCCACCGACAGGAACTGGCCGAAAGCTGTCCAATCGAGGGCATGGCTGAACGGCAGCAACCGCTGCAAAGCAGCCCCCCAGTCAGTCTTCAGTCCCCCGCTGCCTCACTCCGGAAACCTCTCCACATGCGTTTCCCCCCTGCGGCCCAGGTAGCTCACATGGCACCCCGCCAACCACACCGTGTAACCCACGCACCCTGCGGCTTGCGTCAGCGTCTTGAACTCGGGGTACATCACCAGGCCTTGCTGGGCGCCCTTTATGGCGGCGCGCACGGCTTGCGCATCAAACGCATCAGCCACGCCGTGTGCCGGGCGCTCAAATTGGCAATCCACCGTGTGGCCATCGGGCAGGTAGTAGGTGGTGCGGCCGCTGCGGTAGTCCACGTGGTAGGACTCCACCCCGGCATGCAGCAGTTGCCCGATCACCTGGCCAAAGTGGATCGTGCCCTGGTTGGAGGCCTCAAAGGTGGCCTGGATGATGGCGACAGTAGCTTCGTTCATGCGGTGGGGATGCTGTTGAGTTGATGGTGCTGCACCAGCGCCTGCATGGCCTGAGTCAGGGCCTGGCGCTCGCTGGCCGGCAGGTGGCCAAAGAAGTGGGCGTCATTCGCGTCGGCCAGTGCGGCCAGTTTGGGTACCAGCGCCTTGCCGGTGGGGGTGAGGGTCAGGCTCTGCTCGCGGGGGCGGCCATCGGCCAGCCGGCGTGCGGCCAGCCCCTTTTCCTCCAGCCGCGACACCACCTTGGAGGCCGCCCCTTTGGTCATGCCCAGGGCCTGGATCAGCTCGGCATGCGTGGTTTGATCTTGTGACCACAGGGTGCGCAGCGCCACCCATTCGGTCACGGTCACGCCTTGTTCCTCCAGCAGTTGCTGAAAGCGTGCGGACACGTGGTTCGAGACAAAGCGCAGCCAGAAGCCCAGATGGGCCTCCAGTGGAGAGGGCGAGGGTGGGGTGTCGGTGTGGCGTCTGGGCATGGTGTTTCCATGGAAACTGACGTGAATCATAGTTTCCGTGGAAACAGATGTCAATCCCGACGCTCGCCTCCTCATGACTTTGGTCGCTTTGCCAAGCGCGCCGCCTGGGGTGTACTAAAGCACTATGGCCACGACAGCACCCATCACGCTCAGCTCCCCCCTGCCTGCGGCAGACCTGTTCCTCGAGTCGATGAACGTCTCGGAGGGCCTGAGCCAGTTGGGTGGCATGCAGCTGAATCTGCTCAGCGAGAAGGCCACGCTGGCACCCAAGGATCTCTTGGGCAAGCCGGTCACGCTGACCATGCATCTGGCTGATGACAGCAAGCGCTATTTCCACGGCTATGTCACCCGTTTCGGGCTGGGCACACCCCGTGGCCGCTATTTCGCCTACCAGGCCGAGGTACGCCCCTGGCTGTGGTTCCTCACCCGCACGTCTGATTGCCGCATCTTCCAGGAGATGTCGGTGCCGGACATCGTCAAGAAGGTGTTTGACGATCACGCCAGCGTGGCGCACGTCAAGCTCAAGCTGTTTCGCACCTACCACCCGCGCACGTATTGCGTGCAGTACCGCGAAAGCGATTTCCAGTTCGTCACCCGCCTGCTGGAGCGCGAGGGCATCTACTGGTATTTCGAGCACACCAACGGCAAGCACGAACTCGTGCTGATGGATTCGCTCAGCGCGCATGACCCGATCACGGGCACCAGCACCATCCGCTACATCGAAGACCCGAGCAACGCGCCGCCGGATCAGGAGTACATCTCGCAATGGACCTTCAGCCAGGAGGTCAAGACCGGCAAGATGGTGCTCACGAGCTACGACTTCGAGCGTCCCGCCACCTCTTTGTTGGTGGACGCCAGCCTGTCGCGCTCGCACGATCAGGCTTCGGCCGAACGCTTCGATTTCCAGGGCGACTACACCAAGGCGCCAGATGGCAAACAGTTTGCCGAAGACTGGCTCGATGAGGTGCAGGCACGCCATCACAGGCTTGAGGGCCAAGGCAATGCCATGGGGCTGGAGGCCGGGCGCACGTTCACGCTCAGCAAGCACCCGCGTGATGATCAGAACGCCCAGTACCTGCTGACCAGCGTGCAGATCCAGGCCCAGGTGGCCGTGTTCGATGCCGGCCAGAGTGGCAGCCAGTTCAAGGTCAGCTTCGAGGCGATCCCCTCATCGCAGCAGTTCCGCCCGCAACGCAGCACCGTCAAGCCCTTCGTGCAGGGGCCGCAAACGGCGGTGGTGGTGGGCCCCAGCGGTGAAGAAATCTTCACTGACAAATACGGCCGCGTCAAAGTGCAGTTCCACTGGGACCGCCTGGGCAAGAAGGACGAGAAAAGCTCCTGCTGGGTGCGCGTGTCGCAGCCCTGGGCCGGCCAGAACTTCGGCTTCGTGCATATCCCGCGCATCGGGCAGGAGGTGGTCATCTCCTTCCTGGAGGGGGATCCTGATCAGCCGCTGATCACGGGCCGCGTCTACAACGCGCAGCAGATGCCGCCGTGGGATCTGCCGGCCAATGCCACGCAGTCGGGCGTGCTGTCGCGTTCATCGAAGGGCGGGGCTTATGGCAATGCCAATGCTTTGCGCTTTGAAGACAAGAAGGGCGCCGAGCAGGTGTGGCTGCACGCCGAGAAGAACCAGGACATCGAAGTCGAGAACGATGAGACGCACTGGGTTGGCCATGACCGCACCAAGACCATCGACCATGATGAGACGGTGCACGTCAAGCACGATCGCACCGAGACGGTCGACAACAACGAGAAGATCACCATTGGCGTCAACCGCACGGAAAGCGTGGGCTCCAATGAGGACATCACCATCGGTAGCAACCGTACCGAGAAGGTTGGCAGCAACGAGCAGATCACGATCGGCGCCAACCGGACCGAGTCGGTCGGCAGCAACGAGACGATCACGATCGGCGCCAACCGCAGCATCTCGATCGGTGCGAGTGAGACGGCCACTGTGGCCCAGCAGCGCACGCACACGGTGGGTGTGAATGAAACCATTGCCATCGGTGCCGCGCAGGAGGTGGCCATCGGGGCGGCGCAATCGATCAACGTGGGTGCGAATCAATCCACGAACGTGGGGGCCAGCCAGTCGCTGAGCGTGGGCTCGGGGCGCACGGTCAATGTGGGCGCCGATCAGACGACGTCCGTTGGTGGTGCGGCCAGCGTGAGCGTGGGCAAGGGCCGCAGCGCCACCATTGCTGAAGGTGATGCGCTCAAGGTTGGCAAGGCGCTGGTCATTGAGGCTGGAGACGCCATCACACTGAAAACAGGCAGCGCCAGCATCACGATGAAGAAGGACGGCACCATCACGATCAAGGGCAAGGACATCACGATTGATGGCTCGGGCAAGATCAATGTAAAGGCCGGTGGTGATGTGGTGCTCAAGGGCTCCAAGATCACGCAGAACTGACATGAACCCTCAGGACATGCCCGATCTCTGCGTGCCAGCTGGCGAGCTGCAGGCGGAGGCTTTGTTGTCACCCTTATTGCAAGGTGCTGCTGCGGTGAGCCTGCCAGCAGGGGCGCCCGCACAAGGGCCCATTCATGGCGTGCTGATCGGTACCTTGCTGGCCTTGACGGACCATGGCCAGACAGCCCTGGTGAGCTTTGCCGGACAGCCTGGCCACGAGGCTGTGCGCGCTCGTACGGTCGTGGATCTGCAGGGGCCGCACATTGGGCAGGCAGTGGTCCTGATGTTCGAACAAGGCGATGTGAACAGGCCCATCGTCATGGGTCTGGTGTGTGGCCAGGTGGGCTGGCCGTTACCGGATGCACCTGCCACAGTCAATGTGGACGTTGATGGCGAACGCATGGTGGTGGCCGCCAAAGAGCAACTGGTGTTGCGTTGCGGCGAGGCCAGCATCACGCTGACCAAGGCGGGCAAGGTCCTGATCGATGGCACCTATGTGCTGAGCCGTTCAAGCGGCGTGAACCGGGTCAAAGGTGGCTCGGTGCAGCTCAACTAGACAGGCGACCAGTCATGCAATTGATCAACGCCACCCGCATGCTCGCGGGCTACAACGTTGGCATGGAGCCCAGCGGGCGTGAGCTGCTGGTCGTGGTCATCAAGGGCACCTTCGTATTGCCTCAGGCTGGTGAGGCCGTGCGCCTGCATGACAAACAGGTGCCCTTGGTCATGGCAGATACCTTTACAGGTGTGCCCGGCAAGACGGCGGCTGTCCATGAGGTTGATTTCGCACCACGCAAGCCCATGTGCGATGTCTTGCTGGTGGGCAGCGCCTGGGCGCCTGGCGGGCAGGCTGTCAGCCGCATGAGGGTGAGTCTGAAGATCGGCCCGATTGACAAGCAGGCCGATGTGATCGGCGATCGTCAATGGCAGGCGGGCCTCACGGGCATCAGTGCCACGGCACCTCAGGCTTTTGTGAGCATGCCCTTGTCGTATGACCGGGCATTCGGCGGCGCGGATGTCTTCAGTGACGACCCGAGTGAGCACGACGCCTATACGGCCAACCCGGTCGGCCGAGGTTGGCACAAGCACCTCAAGAATGCGTGGGTGGATGGTTCGCCGCTGCCCAATATCGAGTTGCCTGGCGAGGGTGTGAGCTTCCCGACTGATTCGTGCTTGCCAGTGGCCTTTGGCCCGGTCGGGCGGGGCTGGGCGCAACGCGCTTGTTTCGCCGGCACATACGATCAGGCTTGGCTTGATGATGTGTTTCCCTTTCTGCCTCGGGACTTTGATGAGCGCTATTACCAGGCCGCACCTCTCGATCAACAGATGCCGATCCCGACCGGGCCATTGAGCGTGCAACTGGGAGGGTTCACGCCGGATGGCCTGCGCAGCTTTGTATTGCCGTATTTCGAAGCGCCGGTGACGGTCTTCCCCAAGCAGGGCGCGCGGGAAGCCTGCAAGGGCGTGCTGGACACCATCGTGCTGGAGCCCGACGCCGGGCGTTTCACCTTGACCTGGCGCGTGACCAGGCCGTTGAAGAAGAGCATTTTCGAGATCAGCCGTGTGCAGGTCGGGGTGCAAGGCTACGAGCGTTGGGATACGGCGCCCGCGACTGATCCTGCGCTTGCGGTGGGGAGCGCATGATGGCGACGCCACTGGCCATCCACCGTGTGGGTTTGTTGACTGCCGTTGGCGCGAGTGCCGGGGCTTCCTGTGCCGCCATGCGGGCCAAGGTCAGCAACCCCAGCCCGACCCGCTTCATGGATGCAACGGGCGAGTGGATCCTTGCGCACCGCGTGGAGATGCCCGATACCTTGCGTGGGCTGGATCGCCTGAGTGCCATGGCCGCGTCCGTGATGACCGAGGTCTTGGAGGGCGTGGCCCCTTCCGATCGTGCAGTCATGCCTTTGCTGCTGTGCGTGGCCGAGAAAGAACGGGCCGGGCGTCAGGAAGGGCTGGATACGGCCTTGCTGGCGCACGTGCAGCAGGCTTTGGGGTGCACGTTCTCGGCAGACTCATCTGTCATCGCACAAGGCCGTGTGAGTGTGGCCGTGGCCTTGGTGCTGGCGCGCAAGCTCATCGAAGCCGCTCGTGCCCAGCGTGTGCTGATCGTAGCCACAGACAGCCTGCTGAGCTGGGCTACCCTGAGCCACTATGACCGCGTAGGCCGTTTGCTGACCCCTGAAAATTCCAACGGCTTCATGGCGGGTGAGGGCGCCGGGGCCTTGCTGGTCGGGCCGGCCTCTGGTGGTGCGCAGTTGTTGTGCACAGGCCTGGGCTTTGCCATCGAGCAAGCCACGATCGACAGCGACATGCCGCTGCGCGCAGATGGTTTGAGCGCGGCCATCAAGGATGCGGCCAATGAGGCCGCCCTGACCGTGCGTGATTTCGATTACCGCATCGCCGATCTGTCAGGCGAGCAGTATTACTTCAAGGAAGCGGCACTGGCCTTGCAACGTACCTTGCACCAACCCAAGGCGGAATTCGACCTGTGGCATCCGGCCGAATGCACGGGTGAAGCGGGCGCGCTGGCCGGCGCAGCCATCATCGCCATGGCCGAAGCCGCCGCGCGCAAGGGCTACGCCAAGGGGCCCAATGTGCTGGCACATCTGTCCAACGACGCAGGGCCGCGGGCCGCGCTGGCCTTGCAGTACAGGAGGGCTTGATGGCCAACAATGTATTTGCCAACATGATGGAAGTGTCTTGCAAGGCGGCGTCCGGCAAGACGATCTGCGCCTTTCCCGATGTCTGCATGACGCCGCCCATGACACCGGCCACGCCGCCCGGCGTGCCCATTCCCTATCCCAATACCGGCATGGCTTCGGATGCCACCGATGGTTCCACCTCGGTGAAGATCTCTGGCAAGGAGATCATGCTCAAGAACAAGTCCAGCTTCAGCAAGAGCTCCGGTGACGAAGCAGGTTCAGCACCCAAGAAAGGTGTTGTGACCAGCAAGAACATGGGCAAGGTCTTTTTCAACATGTGGTCCATGGATGTGAAAGTGGAGGGCGAAAACGTGGTGCGCCATCTGGACATCACCACCAACAATCACGCATCCATGCCGGGCAATTCGCCGCCCATGCCGCATGTGGATGGCATGGCCCCTCCGGGTATAACGAGTTCCAGCGATGAATCCTGCCCCGTTTGCAAGCAGTAGCGTTGGCCCACCGGTCAACCCCGTCCTGGGGGCGCTGGTGCTGGCTGATGACGAAGACCTCGACTTCGTGCTCGAAGGGCCGCTGGCACTGGCTTGGCAGCGCATCTACTACTCCGGAAATGCGCACACCGGGTGGCTGGGGCGTGGTTGGCGCACCCAGTTCGAGGTGCAGTTGCTGGCTGTGCCCGATCAGGCTGGTGTTGGTGTCGACAGGCTGGAGTGTGTGGACGGCTTTGGTCGTGTGTTGACATTGCCCAGTCTGCCCGTGGGCGGGGTCCATGCCGTGGTGGGCGATGGCATCACCTTGCGTCGCTCGGCGCAAGGCAGCTACAGCCTGGAGACAGCCGAAGGTCTGCGCTATGACTTTGCCGAACGCGTGGGCGATGCCTGCGCATTGGCCGCGGTGGTTGATCGCAATGGCAACGCCATTCGCCTGGATCGCACCAGCCAGGGGGCGCAGCGTGAAGTGATCCGGCTGAGTTGCAGCGGCGGCCAGCAGGTCGCCTTGTATCTGGATGGCGGGCGTTTGCGTCAGGTGGCCCAATTGCGACCGCAGGGCGGGCAGTGGCAGGCTCACGTGCTGTGCCGCTATGAATATGACGGCCACGGCAACCTGACTCGGGTGTTCAACCGTGCTGGTGAGTGCATGCGTGCATTCAAGTACAACGACGAGCAGTTGCTCAGCTTGCACGCATATGCTGGCAGCTTCGAGGCATGGTTCGAGTACGAAGCCATCAATGGCCAGCGGCGCATCGTCAAGCATGGCGACAACGTGGGCCAGCACTGGCGCTTGCGCTATGAGCCGCACCAGACCGCCGTCACCGATCAGGACGGACGCACATGGCTGTTTCACGTTGACGGGCAGCAGCGCTGGACGGGCCTGACCGATCCACTGGGGCATGTCACGCGCTATGGCCTGGATCGCCATGGCAAGGTGAGGGCGGTCATTGATCCACTTGAACACGTCACCGAAACCATCTACGACGACAACAGCAACCCGGTCGAGATCCGCGATCCGATGGGAGGGGTGACGCAGATCGAGTGGCATCCGGCATTGGGGCTGCCCGTGGCCATCGTGGACCCGTTGGGCCGTACCAGCAAGTTCGAGTACGACGACAAGGGCAACCTCGTCAGCGAGACCGAGGCCGATGGCAGCACGACTGCATATGAGTTGTCGCCCACCGGTCTGCCTGTGAAGATCACCGATGCACGAGGTGGCATCAACAAGCTGGCCTACAACGCTGCTGGGCAGTTGACCCAGTACACCGATTGTGCCGAGCGCAGCACCCGCTACGAGTATGACGACAACGGTTGGCTGGTGGCCGAGGTGGACGCACAAGGTCAGCTCACCCGCTACGAGTACAACGCGGCGGGCCGTTTGAGCCGTGTGGTCGAAGCCGATGGCAGCTTCGAGGCATATGAAACCGATCTGGCCGATCGCCCCTTGCTGATCACCAATGCCGTGGGCGCACGCACTACCATCACTTACGCGCCGGATGGCTTGCCGCTGGAGCTGGTCGATGCGATGGGCGGCGTCTTGCGCTTGAGCTATACGACCAGCAGGCAGTTGCGCCAGCTCATCAATGAAAACGGCGCCAGCCATCTCTTTGGCTACGACGCCGTTGACCGCCTGATCGAGAAGGTGATGTTTGACGGCGGTCGCGTCAACTACGTCTATGACGCTGCTGGCCGCATCGTGGCCACGGTCGAATCACCGGATGCCACGGCGGCCATCCTGACGCGCTATCGCCGAGATCCGGCGGGCCGCCTGCTGGAACGCAGCACGCCTTCGACCGCGACCTTGTTCACCTACGATCTGGCCGGGCAGCTGACGCAAGCCCGCAACCGGCATTCGTGGACGCAGTTTGTGTACGACGATGTCGGGCAGATCGTGGAGGAGCGGTTGCATACGGCACAGGGCAGCCGCGTGCTGAAACACGAACACGA
>NZ_SCTN01000318.1 GCF_004297345.1 Aquabacterium sp.
CGCCATCGGCCATGACGTGGCCCAGCGTTTTGGCGAAGCCTTCGCCACGCTGCAAGAAGCCCGCGCGGTCGTGATCGCGGCGATCAATGGCTATGCCATGGGCGGCGGCCTGGAATGCGCCTTGGCGTGCGACATCCGCATTGCCGAAAAGCACGCGCAGATGGCCTTGCCTGAGCCCTCCGTGGGCTTGCTGCCAGCCGGTTGCGGCACGCAGACCTTGCCCTGGCTGGTGGGCGAAGGCTGGGCCAAGCGCATGATCCTGACCAACGAGCGCGTGGACGCCGACACGGCCCTGCGCATTGGTCTGGTTGAAGAGGTGGTGGACGCCGGCGCTGCCTTGGCCAAGGCCACGGAAATGGCCCAGCGTGTGACCACGCTCAGCCCCGAAGGCGTGACCTACAGCAAGCAACTGATCCATGCCGCGCGCCAAGGCGTGCCGCGTCATGCGGCCCTGTCCATCGAACGCGAAAAGTTTGTGGATCTGTTTGACAGCCCCAATCAGCGCGAAGGCGTCAACGCCTTCCTGGAAAAGCGCAAGCCGAACTGGACGACGGCCTGATCCCCTCTGATCGACCCGACCATGGTTACAGGGCATTAACACCCGCCCTGTATCCTCAAGCCTTGTTTCATCACACGCTGTAGGACTTCATATGAAACTCTCTCGCAAATTCGTCGCCATGACCGTGGCCATCGCCTTGAGCCACACCGCTGGCCTGCAAGTCGCCCAAGCCGCGATGATCGCCACCGATGCCGTGGCCGTGGCTTCCGCCGATGCCCAGATCGCTGCACGCCGTGCCCACGTGATGGACACGCTCAATCGTGCTGACGTGGCCCAGGCCCTGATGGACAAGGGCGTGGACATGGACGCCGCCCGTGCTCGCGTGGCCTCGCTGTCCGATGCCGAAGTGACGCAACTGGCCGACCAGCTCGACAAGGCCCCCGCCGGCGCCTCCGACATCCTGGGCACCATTGTGTTCATCTTCGTGCTGCTGCTGATCACCGACATCCTGGGCTTCACGAAGGTCTTCCCCTTCACCCGCTCGATCCGCTGATTGATGCGCCTTCCATCGCGCCTGCTGGGTGCGCTGGTCCTCACGTGCAGCCTGCTCGGGCTGCACGGCTGCGCCTCCTTGCAGGCGACGCAAACGCGTGCCTTGCTGGCGCAAGCGCCTGCCGACATCCCCGCGCAAGTGGTCTTGTCCGACACGCCTTTTTATCCGCAGTCGGCGCTCCAATGCGGGCCGGCCGCGCTGGCCACCGTGATGCAGTCCGCCGGTGTCGCGATCACCCCTGATGAACTCACGCGCAGCGTGTTCCTGCCAGGCCGCCAGGGTAGCCTGCAGATCGACATGCTGGCCGCGCCACGCAGCCATGGCCTGATCAGCACGCGCATCGCGCCGCAGATGTCCGGCCTCTTGCATGAGGTGGCTGCGGGGCATCCTGTGGTCGTCCTGCTGAATCTCTCGCTGCCCATCTACCCCATGTGGCACTACGCCGTGGTGATCGGCTATGACCTGCCTGCCGGTGATGTGTTGATGCGCTCCGGCACGACCGAGCTGCTGCGGATGCCGCTGTCCACCTTTGAACACACCTGGGCCCGATCAGGCCAGTGGGCCTTTGTGGTGCTGCCGCCTGCACAACTGCCCGCCTCAGCCAGCGAGACCGATGTGACGGATGGCCGCGTCGCTTTCGAGCGGCTGGCTGCACCTGCCCAGGCCATCCAGGCCTATCGCACGGCACTGCAGCCATGGCCGCATAACCTCGTCATGAGCCTGGGGCTGGGCAACGCCTTGTTCGCCTCAGGGGATGTGCGCGGCGCGGCTGAGGTGCTGAGCCAGGCTGCCAACGAGCACGACAGTGCCGCCGCCTGGAACAACCTCGCCATGGCCCGCCTGAAGCTGGGCGAGCACGATGCCGCGCTGCAAGCCGCTCAACATGCCGTGAGGCGCGCTCAGTCAAGCGAACCTCATTGGCTGGCGCCCGCGCAGGCCACCTTGAGCGAAGTACGGCAAACCCTCTCAGGGAAATGACCGTGCCTGGGGGCGGCAGGCGTCAGCGCTAGGGATAGCCTCCCCCTAAATTTGGAGGGGGTTCCCCCATCGGCGGGTTTTGAGCCGGTTTCACTTTGTCTACATTGCATTTATTGCCTCACGTAGATAAAGGGAGCGTGGCATGGACATCGATACGCAGACCATCGCATGGGTCGCCATGGCCGTTGGCCTTGTCGGCATCGCCTGGGCCATCTTCTGGCCCGTTGAACCTCATCACCCGGGCGTCAACCCCATCTCCACCCACTGGGATCTGGTCTACGTGGATGACGATGGCGTGATGCAGTTCACCATGGTGCGCGTGCTCAAGATCAACCCCACCAGCCGGCGCATGACGGCCTGGTGCGCAGCCAGCGGATCCGAGCGCATCTTTAAGCTCAGCAAGATCGTCAAGGCCACGGACGTACGCAGCGGCGCGCGCATCAACATCGCGCGCCTGATTGACAAGCCGCGTGTGTTGAGCGATCAAGCCCCCGCGGTTTCCGTGCGTGCGCCGGTGACGCTGCCAGAACCCGTGTCCAGTGACATGGATGTGGGCAGCTGGTGGAGCACCTCGCGGCTCGGCCTGCATTGAACCGGGCGCAGCCCGCTTGGGTGGACAATGCCGGATCGTGTTCGAACGGTCCAGCTCATGAACCCTATTTCTGCCAACGCGCAAGCGGCTGCGGCCATCCTGGCTCAGCGCCGTCTGCAAGGCCTTCAAGGCCCCTGTCTGCCAGACGGCATGCGGCCTGTTTCGCTGGATGAGGCCATGGCCATCCAGCGAGCCGTCATGCCCTTGATGGGCGATGCGGTGGGTGGCTGGAAGTGCGGTACCCCAGGCCCGGACAAGCTGGTTGTGGCCCCAATCTACGCCAGCACCATCCATCGGCAAGCTGATTCGGCGCCGTGTCCTGTCTGGGCCAGTGAGGGCGCTGTAAGGGTGGAGCCCGAACTGGCCTTTGTATTGGGGCAGGATCTGCCTGTGCGCGATCAGCCCTATGAGCCGCATGAGGTGGACGCCGCCTTGGCCGCCACACACCTGGCCCTGGAGTTGATTGACAGCCGCTACAACGATCCAGCCGTGCTGAGCTTTGCCGACAAGCTGGCGGACGGATTGGTCAACCAGGGCTTGTACATCGGCCCGTCCGTGGATGGCGATGAGGCCGCCTTGACGCGCGTGATGCCCATTGGTGTTCGCGTGGACGCCGGTGGGGAGCAGGTCAGGGCCGGGCAGCATCCGGATCCCTTGCCCACGCTGCCGCTGTATTGGTTGGTGGAGTACCTGCGTGAGCAGGGCGTGGGCCTTCAAGCCGGGCAGGTGGTGATCACCGGCTCTTATGCCGGTACGTTCCCCATGCCCGTCGGGCCGGAGTTGGCGGTGCGTTATGGCGAGCTGGGCGAATTGCGCGTGCGCTTTCAGGCCAGAGTGCGGACTTGAATGAGGTGGCGGCTGCGTGCCTGGCTCAGGTCAGGCTCATCAAGCGCGCATTGCCGCCAGCTGCTGTCGTGTTGACGGACACGCTTTGTTCGCTGAACAAGCGCCACACACTGAATCCGCCCGGTTGATGCCAGCCGGGTGCCAGCGTTTGCATCGACAAGATCGGGCCCGGCTTCTCGCTGAGGTACTCGGCCATCTCGATCACGTCGACCGGTTCGGCGTGCATGAGCACCGCCTGCCACGGCGCGTCGGCCATGTCTCTGACCAGATGGATGCGCTCGCGCACGCTGTCAGGCAGTTGCTTGAGCAACGGCGCCAGCGAGGGGTGATCCAGCCAGACCGCTTGTGTGCCTGCTGCCAGCACTGTGCACAACTGGTAGAGCAGGTCTGACAGATCACTGGCCAGGCACAGCACCGCGTCTTTGCTCCGCAGGCGGTAGCCATTGCGCTCGCCTGTGGGGCCTGGCAGCTCGGTGCTCAGCCCGATGGGACTGACGGTGAGCAGGTGCCGTGCATGCTCCAGCAGCACCTGGGCGTGTGGCACGGGCGATGTGGCCAGCCAGTCTGCAAGCACATGCAAAGGGGCCATGGCTTGTGCAGACTGGTCTTGCCCGGCCATGGCCATCAAGCTGGACGCGCGCAGGCAGGTGTCGGGATCGTGATGCAGCAGGCGATGCAGGTACAGCGGGCCGCCTGCCTTGGGGCCTGTGCCTGACAAGCCTTCGCCACCGAAGGGCTGCACGCCCACCACGGCGCCGATCATGTTGCGGTTGACGTAGATGTTGCCGATGTGCGCGCGCTCGGTGATGAAGTCGATCGTTTCGTTGATGCGGCTGTGGATGCCCATGGTCAGGCCGTAGCCCTTGTCGTTCAGCTTGGTCACAAGCTCACCGAGATCATCGCGTTTGAAGCGCAAGATATGCAGTACAGGGCCGAACACTTCCTGAACCAGTTCGTCCAGGCTTGTCAGTTCGATCAAGGTGGGCGGGATGAAGCAACCATGGCCATGAGCCTGTGCCGCCTCCACCGTTGTCTCGGCCTGGTAGACCGGGCGGTCGCAAGCGCGCAGGGTGGCGATATGCAGTTCAATGGCTTCCAGCGCATCCTGATCGATCAAGGGGCCCACATCGGTTTGCAGGCGATCGGTGGGGCCAAGCCGAAGTTCGCACATGGCACCCTTGAGCATGTGCAGCACGCGGTCCGCCACTTCTTCTTGCAGACACAGCACGCGCAAGGCCGAGCAGCGTTGGCCTGCGCTGTCAAACGCGGATGTCAGGACGTCCTGTACGACCTGCTCCGCCAGCGCGGACGAGTCAACGATCATGGCGTTCTGGCCGCCTGTTTCGGCAACGAGTGCCACTGGCTGCTTGCGCTCATTGAGGCGTGAGGCCAGTTGTGCCTGTATATGGCGTGCCACCTGTGTGGAGCCGGTGAACATCACGCCCCTGATGGCAGCATGAGCGACGAGTGCGGCGCCAGTCGTTTCGCCATCGCCCGGCAGCATCTGCAAGGCAGCTCGGGGGATGCCGGCTTCGTGCAGCAGGCGCACGGCCTGCGCCGCAATCAAGGGCGTTTGTTCTGCCGGCTTGGCCAACACGGTGTTGCCAGCGGCCAGTGCCGCGGCCACTTGCCCGGTGAAGATGGCCAGTGGAAAGTTCCAGGGGCTGATGCAGGCAACCGGGCCCAGTGCCTGGTGATGGCCGTCGTGCAGATCGGAGCGTATTTGCGCCGCGTTGTAGCGCAGGAAGTCGATGGCTTCGCGTACCTCGCCGATGGCGTTGGGCAGCGTCTTGCCTGCTTCGCGCACCAGCAGATTCAAGAGCATGGGCCCGCGGTGGCACATCAGGTCGGCAGCGGTGTCCAGCATGGCAGCACGGCGTGACGCGGGCGTGTGCTGCCATTCGGCGGCAAAGTTCGCTGCGGTCTCGCAGGCCTGATTCACGTCCTCGATGCCTACCCACCTGACTGTGCCGATCGTGTCCCGTCTGTCTGCCGGGTTGCGGACGGTCTGGTCCAATTCGGGCGATGGCGCCAGAGCATGCGCCACGATCGGGCCGCAAGCGATGTGGGGCAGGGCTTCTCGGCTCAGGTCCGCTTGCAACTGCGTCAGCACGATGTCGTTGTACAGGTCAGGTGCGATGCTGTTGGGGCGGGCATCTCCGTAGAGCGCGTCTGGCAGGGGGATGTCAGGGTGGCTGGCGCCGATCACGCCATCGGTGTCTGCTGCGCTCAGTACGGCCGTGCCAGGCGCCATGATCAGATCGTCCAGGTCAATGTCCTCGTCCGCCACCTTGTTGACGAAGGACGAGTTGGCACCGTTTTCCAGCAGGCGCCTGACCAGGTAGGCGAGCAAGGTTTCATGCGTGCCCACAGGCGCGTAGATGCGGCATGGTCTGCCCAATCCACCTTGATCCGCTGGCTTGATCACCATGTCATAGAGGGGCTCGCCCATGCCGTGCAGGCATTGGAACTCGTATTGCCCCTCCAGGAAATCAGGGCCCGCCAGTTCGATGATGCTGGCCAGTGTGTGGGCGTTGTGGGTGGCGAATTGTGGGTAGACGTCGGCGGGCGCAGACAGCAGCTTGCGTGCGCAAGCCAGGTAGGCCAGATCAGTGTGGGTCTTGCGTGTGTAGACCGGGTAATCTCGTTGGCCTTCGATCTGGGCGCGTTTGATCTCGCTGTCCCAGTAGGCGCCTTTGACGAGCCGGACCATCAGGCGATGGTGGCTGCGCCGGGCCAGATCGATCAGGTAGTCAAGCACGAAGGGCGCACGCTTTTGATAAGCCTGCACGACGAAGCCGATGCCATCCCAGCCATGCATGGCGGGCTCGTGGCACAGGCGTTCCATCAGGTCGAGTGACAGTTCCAGCCGCTCTGATTCTTCAGCATCGATGTTCAGGCCGATGTTGTAGTCGCGGACCAGTGTGCAAAGTCGCAGCAGGCGTGGATACAGCTCATCCATGACCCGTGTGTATTGATGACGGGTGTAGCGCGGGTGCAGTGCCGAGAGCTTGATTGATATTCCTGGCGCCTGATAGAGCGAGCGGCCTTGGGTTTTCAAAGCGATGGCGTGGATCGCGTCTTCGTAGGCTTGCAGATAGCGTTGGGCGTCTTCTTCTGTGAGGGCGGCTTCGCCTAGCATGTCGTAAGAGTGGCGATAGCCTTGCGTCTCTTGCTGACGTGCCTTGTGCAGGGCCTGCTGGATGGTTTCGCCCAGCACAAACTGCTCGCCCAGCATGCGCATGGCCACGTCCACGCTTTTGCGGATGACAGGCTCGCCGCCTTTGATGGCCGCGCGCTTGAGTGCAGCGCGCAGGCCTGCTTCGCCATGCGTGCCGACGAGCTTGCCAGTTAGCATCAAGCCCCAGGCGGTGGCGTTGACGAAGAGTGAGGGGCTGTGGCCGAGGTGGGCCGTCCAGTTGTTGCCGGCGATTTTGTCGCGGATGAGGGCGTCTCGCGTGGCCAGATCGGGGATGCGCAACAGAGCTTCGGCCAGGCACATGAGGGCCACGCCTTCTTGCGAGCTCAGCGAGAACTCTTGCATCAGCGCTTGAACCAGGCCACCTCTGCCGCCTTCCACTTTGCGCTGGCGCAGTTGGATGGACAGGTGCAGGGCGAGAGAACGTGCGGATTCGGCTTCTTGCGGGCCCAGGGAACCGTCTTCCAGCAGGGCTTGCACGCAGGCTGGTTCATCACGGCGTGTGGCCAGGGTGATGGCCTCACGCAGCGGATGGCCTTGGGTGCGCAAAGCTAGCCCAAGCGTATGGAAGGGGCGAGGGTCCTGCGTCATCTCCCTGCCACCTTAAGCGATGCGGCCGCTTCAGTAAAGCAGGTAAGTGGCCCGTCGCGTCATGAAGTCACGCAATCGGTCTTGCCAGCTCTGGGCGATGGCTTCTGTGGCTTGCCCGTCCTTGATACGGGCCAGCGTGTCGCGAGACCCGATCATGCCCAGGGTCTTGTCGACCTGGAAGCTCGCGTTCTGCTGTTTCAGCTGGCGCGTGAGGCTCAGGCCCAGCAGTTGCGCATCAAACTGATCACGCTGGGTGAGGCGAAATTGCACGCCGTGGCAAAGCTGGTTTTGATAGGGGCCGCTGAGAGGCTTGAAGTGCGTGGGGGTGATGGCCAGGCCAGGCAGCTTGTCTGCATTCATGGCATCTGCCAGTTTGTCGGCATCAATCCAGGGGGCGCCAACCCATTCAAACGGCTTGTCAGTCCCTCGACCGACGCTGATGTTGGCGCCTTCCACCCAGGCCACGCCGGGGTAGAGCAGGGCGGTGGTCGGGGTGCGCAGATTGGGTGAGGGTGGTACCCAGTCCTGCCCCGTTTGTTCAAAGCGCATGCCCCGCTTGTAGCCTTGCATGCTGATGACTTGCAGCTTGACGTCCAGGCCGGTGCGCGTGCGGATGTCATCGCGCAGCCAGCGGGCGATTTCACCCAGGGTCATGCCGTGTTGAACAGGCAGTTCGGCAAAGGCGGTGAAGGAGCGCAGATCGGCATCCAGAACAGGGCCGGCTACGCGGTCTGCGCCAACTGGATTGGGCCTGTCGAGCACGACGAAGTTCAGGCCAGCTTGCGCCGCAGCCTGCATGGCTTCGCCCATGGTCGAGATGTAGGTGTAGAAACGCGCGCCGGCGTCCTGCATGTCGAACACGAGGGTGTCGAGGTCCTTGAGCATGTCTGGCGCGGGGCTCAGTTGTTTGCCATAGAGGCTGATCAGCGGCAGGCCAGACACCGCATCGACGCTGGAGGCGATCTGGCCTTCCTGATCGCGGTTCAGGCCGTGCTCGGGTGTGAACACCTTGCGCAGTTGCAGGCCGGGGGCCGTGTTCAGCCTGTCCAGCGTGCGCCAGCCTTTGTTGTCGACGGCAGACAGGTTGGTGATGAGGCCCAGCCTCTGCCCGGAGAGGGGGGTGTAGTTCTGGCTGCGCAGCACGTCGATGCCCAGCATCACATAGGCTGGAGTCTGTGTGACGCGTGTGTTGGGAGCCGCGCTGATCTGGGTTTGCAGCGCAGGCCATCTGTCCGTCAGCGCTGCGGTGCTTACCGCTGGGTAGGTGCTGGACAGCAGCGCCTGTATCTGCCGGCGCAATGGCCTGGCATCACCCAGCCCACGTGGATGCACACGGTTGCTGAGGATGATGAGGTATTGCTTGTGCAGCAGGTCGATCCACAAGCCTGTGCCGGTATAGCCGGTGTGGCCAATCAGGCCCAAGGGGGGCAGGGTTTCGCGTTGCGGTGACCACGGCGCATCCAGTGACCATCCCAGGCCCCGCCATTCGCTTTGATCTGTAGGCGATTGCCTTTGCATCATCAGGTTCAAGGTGTCGGCGCGCAGCAAAGGGTAGGCGCGTGCGGGCTGCGTGATGCGTCGGTTGGCCTGCGCATCGCCCGATGAGACGTGCAGCATGGCGTGCGCAAAACGCGCGAGGTCATCCGCGGTACCAAACAGGCCGGCGTGCCCCGCCCAGCCGCCCATGCGGATGGCAAAGGGATCGTGCACGGTGCCGCGCATCATGGAGCCATCGCCACGCAGTTCGGTCGGGGCGATGCGGGGGCGCATCTCGGCAGGCGGCAGGAAGCGCGTGTCTTTCATGCCCAGCGGTTTGAAGATGTGGCGCTCGGCGTAGTCGGGCAGGCTGAGGTGGCTTGCGCGTTGCACCAGTTCACCCAAGACGATGAAGTTGATGTCGCTGTAGACCATGCGGGTGCCGGGTGGCGTTTGCGGCTTTTCGGCGATGACCTTGTTCAAGCCTGTTTCGTAGCCGGACCAGGGCGGCGAGCTGTCCAGGTCAGGGCGCAAGCCGGACGTGTGGGCCAGCAGTTGCGCGACCGTGATGGTTTGTTTCCCATGCGCGGCAAAGGCGGGCCAGTACTTGGCGACAGGCGCGTCCAGCTTGAGTTTGCCGCGCTCTACCAGTTGCATCACGGCGGTGGTGGTGGCCACGGCCTTGGTGAGTGAGGCCAGATCGAACACGGTGTCCGTGCGCATGGCTTCGCGCTCGGGCAACAGGGCCTGCCAGCCATAGGCCTGCTTGAATTGCACGCCATCTTCATTGCCGATGAGTACAACGGCGCCGGGCAAGGCGCCCGCATCCATCTGTGCTTTGACGGCTGCACCGATGGCGGGCCCCAGGCGCTCAGCCAGTGAAATGGCCTGGCGTGAGGAAGCTGACGATGTGTTGGTGGCGGGCTCTTGTGCGAGCGCATGCACG
>NZ_SCTN01000319.1 GCF_004297345.1 Aquabacterium sp.
GGCGACTCCAGCGCAATGAACCCCGGTTCAACTCCAGGCAGGCGACGTTCAATTGGAAGGTCCGCACGCAGGCTTCGTCGTCCACCCTGGCTAGCGGGCCGACCAGATCGGCCAAGCGCTCGACTTCATTGGTGCCGCGAGGTGTCCCCACGTTCACGTCAAACCGCACCGCGCCTTTGATTGGATCCAACCCAACCAGGCGAGGCCCCTGCCCCACCAGCAAAGTATCGCGGAAAGCTGCAATCACCCCAGCATTGGCCAAGGCCAGCGGCTCGCCACCAGGACGCTGGTATTGCCACAGCCACCGGCCATCCAGCGCGTCGTATGCACGCACATTGCGATCGACAGACTGAATAAAAACGCGCTCACCGGCAACCAAAGGTGCCGTGATGACACGACCAGGCAGTCGTTCACGCCAGAGCGGCTTGCCTTGGTCAAACGTGAGCAGTTCGTTGGCCTGCGTGACCACAGCCGCATAGCGGCCATCACTCCCAACTGCAGCCGTCAGATCTGCACCGGCTTTGGCTCGCCAACGCTCAGCGCCCGTCGCTACATCGAAGGACACGATATCGCCATCCGTACTGGCAGCCGTGATCTGACCATTACGCACGGCCAAAAGTTGCGGCCCCTCAACCGACCCAATGCGATGAGACCACAGCGTCGTCAAACGCACGGTAGGCGTCAACGACTCCAAAGAGGCAGGGCTGGGCTTGCTGGAGCCACAAGCCGTCACGACGAGCAGTGCTGCCGAGGACAGGACCAGCTTGGTCAGGCGAGAGGCGACCGGTGGCAATTTCACCAGGTTAGCGCGGATCAGGGTCATGTGTGCTTCCAGGAAAGCGTCCAGTTCAATGTACGGCCAGACGGCACAGTATCAGACAGATCAGTTTGTCGGGGCCAGGCCGGGCGGCATACCGTTCGCTGCCGCAGCGCCTTCTGGCGCAACCTTGCTGTGCAACGGTGCCGGGGGCTGCCCCAGAGCGGTCAGCTTACTCTCGATGAAGCGGCGGTATTCCACCGTTGGATCGACGCCCTTCCAGGCAGCCAAATAGGCCTTGACGGCATCGTCCTTCTTGCCTTGCGCCATGAGGATGTCACCACGACGGTCATCCGCCAGCGGCGCGAACTCGGCAGGCAGATCGCCGGACAGCGTCTTGAGCGCCTCGTCGAACTGCTTGGCATCCATCTGCAAGCCAGCCAGACGCAAACGCGCCACAGCGACAAGGTTGGCGTTTTTGCCACTGCCAACCAGCCATTGCAGCGTCGCCTTGCCCTCGTCAACCTTCTTGTTGTCGACTTCGACCTTGGCTGCCAGCAAGGCCCCCTGTTCAGTGAACGTGGCCCCAGCGTATTTGCCCTTCAGATCACCAAAAATCTGACCGACCTTGTCCGCGTCGCCAGCGAGCGCCGCGCGATCCAACTCTTCGTACAAAGCTGCTGCGGCTGCACCGCGTTGCTGCTGCCAGTACAGGTAGTAAGACCAGGCTGCATAGCCGCCCAAAGCGATGACCAGCACCCAGGTGATCAGATTGCCGTATTGCTTCCAGAAGTGCTTGAATTGGTCAAGCTGTTCCTGTTGATCAAGATCGTAGGTCGCCATGACGGTTCCCGTTTGTATATGTGTAAAAGCCGAGGATTATGACCGCGAGGAAGGCAGCAAGGACTCCGCCCATTCCCCAGTAGCCGCCAAGGAGCGCATGACCTGCTCACCACCGTCGCGCAGTGGCTTGACCGAAACCTGCCCTTGAGCCACTTCGTCAGGGCCGAAAATCAGGGCAAAACGCGCGCCGCTGGCATCTGCCTTCTTGAATTGAGACTTGGGGCTGGCAGGGCCGTCCTTACCCGCAGGATTGAGCACCACTTGCACGCCCTTGGCACGCAAGCCCTCAATCGTAGTCAATACGGTCGACAAAGGCGTGCCGGCAAACACGACAGCGAAAGCGTCAGGCGAGGTAGACGGAGACTCGATCCCGACTTCCTGCAACAACAGGAGCAGACGCTCCATGCCGAGCCCCCAACCAACGGCAGGCGCGGACTTGCCGCCAAGCTGCTCGATCAGCCCATCGTAGCGACCGCCACCGCACACCGTACCCTGAGCGCCAAGCTTGTCGGTCACCCACTCGAACACGGTGAGGTTGTAGTAATCCATGCCGCGCACCAGGCGCGTGTTGACCTGATACGGCACCCCGGCCACATCCAGCACATGCTTGATGGCGCCAAAGTGCTCCAACGAAGCCTCGCCCAGAAAGTCAATCAGCTTGGGCGCGCCTTCCACGATGGCCTGCATGGCAGGGTTCTTCGTGTCCAGAATGCGCAATGGGTTGGTGTGCAAGCGGCGGCGCGCCTCTTCATCCAACTGCTCGGCGTGCGACTCCAGGTAGGCGATCAGGGCAGCACGGTGAGCCTTGCGCTCTTCAGGTTGCCCCAGGCTGTTGATCTGCAACGACACATCGCGGCCAATTTCCAGACCCAGGTCGCGCCACAGGGCGGCCGTCATCAGGATCAGTTCGGCATCGACATCAGGGCCAGCAAAACCCAAGACCTCGGCGCCCACCTGATGGAACTGACGGTAGCGCCCTTTTTGCGGACGCTCGTGACGGAACATCGGGCCGATGTAGTACAGGCGCTTGCCGCCTTCGTACAGAAAGTTGTGCTCGATGATGGCGCGCACGGAACCAGCCGTGCCTTCAGGGCGCAAGGTGAGCTTGTCGCCATTGAGGCTGTCTTCAAAGGAGTACATCTCCTTTTCGACGATGTCGGTCACTTCACCCAGGCCGCGCACGAACAAAGCCGTGGGCTCAACAATGGGCGTGCGCATGTTCTGGTAGCCGTAGCGGCGCATCACCTTGCGCACCACGTCCTCCAGCCACTCCCAGCGCGCCGATTCCGGCGGCAGGATGTCGTTCATGCCTTTGATGGCTTTCAAAATCTCGGCCATGGATAAGATCTTCTTCTTTTACGTAGGGAGTCAGGCGATCGCTCAGGAAGCGGATTCGGCCTTGTTGAAACGGCGATCGATGTAGTTCTGCACGATCTGCTGGAATTCTTCGGCGATGCGTTCTCCACGCAAAGTCATGGCCTTTTCGCCATCGATGAACACGGGCGCGGCAGGCGCCTCGCCATTGCCTGGCAGGCTGATGCCGATGTCAGCGTGCTTGCTCTCGCCAGGGCCGTTGACGATGCAGCCCATCACGGCCACCTTCAGCTTTTCGACGCCTGGATACTGGCTGCGCCAGACGGGCATCTGGGCGCGCAGGAAGTCGTCAATCTGCTTGGCCAGCTCCTGGAAGGTCGTGCTGGTGGTGCGACCACACCCTGGGCAGGCGGTGACACTGGGCACGAAGGTGCGCAAACCCAGCGCCTGCAAAATCTCGAGCGCAACCACGACCTCTTGCGTGCGGGCCTCGCCCGGCTGAGGTGTCAGGGACACGCGGATGGTGTCGCCAATGCCTTCTTGCAGCAAGATGGACAAAGCCGTGGCCGATGCCACCGTGCCTTTGGTGGCCATGCCGGCCTCGGTCAGGCCCAGGTGCAGGGGGTAATCGCAACGATCAGCCAGGCCACGGTAGACGCTGATGAGATCCTGCACACCACTGACCTTGCACGACAGGATGATCTGCTCAGGCGGCATGCCCAGTTCGCGCGCTGCTTGCGCCGACTGCAGCGCCGAAGTGATCAGCGCCTGGTACATGACCTGCTGCGCGTCCCAGGGATCGGCGCTGCGGGCGTTCTCATCCATCATGGACGCGAGCAACTCCTGATCCAGGCTGCCCCAGTTCACGCCGATGCGCACTGGCTTGTTGTAGCGCATGGCCACTTCGATCATCTGACCGAACTGGCGATCACGCTTGTCACCCTTGCCTACATTGCCCGGGTTGATGCGGTACTTGGACAAGGCTTCGGCACACGCCGGGTAGTCAGTGAGCAGGCGGTGGCCGTTATAGTGGAAATCGCCGACCAGCGGCACGTCAATGCCCATTCGATCAAGCTGATCCCGCACATGCGGCACAGCCTCAGCGGCTTCGGGCGTGTTCACCGTGATGCGGACCAACTCAGAACCAGCCAGCGCCAGCTCCTTGACCTGAATGGCCGTTCCGATCACATCCACGGTGTCCGTGTTGGTCATCGACTGAACGCGCACGGGCGCGTCGCCACCGATCGTGACCACACGAGAACCCCACACCACGCGAGCCTGCCGCGAGCGACGCGCTGCTGGCCGGGCGATGTCGATGAGGCGAAGATTTTCCAGAGTCATTTCAATTCCACTCGCGCCACGTTGTTGCGGGCAGATGTCACCAGATCAACGCGCTGCCCCTTGTAGCTCATGTTCACGCCTGCGGCGTTGCCAATCAGCGCCTTGAGCGGTGGCGTGCCGTTAAGCGAGAGCGTCTCACCGGGGCGCACATGCTGGGACAGCAGCTTGACGCCCTTGGCATCACGTACCTCAATCCAGGAGGACTCCGTCACGGTCAACACCAAAGGACCAGCGGCAGAGGCACTGCCACCTTGCGAGGCAGATGCCGCATCCACGCTTGGCGCCAACCTGGGGTCCGTCCCAGCAGCCACGACAGGCGCGGACGCACCCGCCTCGGCAGAATCCAGCACGAGAGAGCCTGATGCCGCCGCAACAACTGCTGGCGCATTCACCGCGGGCACGGACGCCGATGACGCGACAGCCCCCGACGCTACGTCAGCATCCGACGACGCAACAGGCAAGTCCTGTGCTGGCGAAGCTGGGGACTCCGCGACGACCGGCTCCGTCACCTTAGCCTGGCTATGCAACACCCGCTGCACCCATGCAGGCACATCCACCGAATCAGGCAAGACGTAGATGGCCACAGCACCCGCCAACAACAAAGTAGGCGCCAGCCACTTGAAACTCAAGAGCGCCGACCAGTCCCACTGCCGATCAAATAACGGGGAGCCACCGCGCACATCCTTGAAAGGCTGGTTCAGCGGCGGCTTGCCCTCTGCCAAGGCCGCAGGACGCGCAGCAGGCAAGGCGGCCAGCACCTCGGTGGGATCCAGCTTCAGCGCACGGCACACGGTCATGGCCAGCGCACGCGTGAAGTTGGCATCCGACAGGCGATCGTACTGCCCCTGCTCCAACGCTTCGAGCTTGGCCGGCGTGACCTTGATGATCGATGCCAACCCTTCCAGCGTCATGTTCTGAGCCTGGCGAGCGAGACGAAGGATCTCTCCCGCCCCGCGATTGCCAGCATCTGGAGAAGACAAAATGATGGGCGTTGGCTCAGTCATCGAACCTCCCCAGCTCCATGGCGTTGGTCTCGCGAGCGGTCGGGAAACGGCTACGCAATTGCGAGGCCATCTCTTCACGCCCATTGGCGTTACCCAACTTGTGCTCGATGCGAATGGCCAGCCACAGCGACTCTGCCGTGACCTGCGCAGGCACGTTGTTCACGCGACGGATGTAGAAGCGCGCACGCTCCAACTCACCGCGTCGATACAGCACAGAAGCCAGGTTGAACGCCGTCGCAGGATTGGACGGATCCAGCTCATAAGAGTGCACCAGCGTCTTTTCCGCTTCCGGGTACAGGCCGGCACTCACCTGACAGACACCGCGCGCCAGCATGGTCTTGCTGGTGGAGATCGTCTGAGGCAAAGAAGATGCGCGCTCGAACAAAGCATCAGCTTCAGCGAACTGACGCTTGCGGCAAAGGTACCAGCCGTAATTGTGCAGCACGCTACCGTTTCGCTCATCCAACGATAGAGCCTGTTTGTAATTCGAGACTGCACGCGCGTCATCACCCATCGCATCGTAGATGAGCGCACGCATTTCGTACGCATCAGGCAGATTGGGGTCAATGGCCACCGCCTGCTTCAACTCATCCAGTGCCGTGTTGTATTGACCTTGCCCGTAATAGGTCGAGGCGAGCTCCATGCGAATGCGGGCGCGCTTTTGCAGATCACCCTCGTCCGACGCAGTGACGATGTCGCCTGAAGACGACATCCGCGACGCAGGGCCACCGGCGCAGCCGCTCAACCAGCCCAGGCTCGCCACACAGGCAAGCAGCCAGCCAGCCGTCAACACCACCGAGCGAAGCATCCTCATGCAGCAGTCTCCTTAAAAAGGGGTTCAGTGTAGAGGCTTCAGCGCCTCCGCCTTCGCCTGACAGCGCTTCAATGCGCGTGGCGGTTACGTTCCCCGGGCTTCGGGGATGCCACTTTGGTCTCAACAGGCTGGCGCAACATGCGATCGCGCGCATTGGTGCGATCCTGCACTTCGCCAGCCAACTGCCCACAGGCCGCGTCGATGTCATCACCGCGCGTCTTGCGCACCGTGGTCACGATGCCTGCGTCAGCCAGCAATCGCGCGAAAGCCTGAACGCGCTCGTTCTGAGAGCGATGCAAACCAGACTGAGGGAAGGGATTGAAGGGAATCAGATTGAACTTGCAGTTGATCTTTCCCTTGACCAGGGCAATCAACTCGCGCGCATGCTGATCGGTGTCATTGACGCCATCGAGCATGCAATATTCAAAGGTGATGAAATCGCGTGGTGCAGCCTGCAGATAATCACGGCAAGCGTCCAGCAACTCGTGAATCGGGTACTTCTTGTTGATCGGCACCAACTCGTCACGCAAAGGGTCGTTGGGCGCATGCAACGACACCGCCAACGCAACCGGGCAATCGCTTTTCAGCCGTTCAATCATGGGCACCACGCCCGATGTCGATACGGTGACGCGCCGACGCGACAACCCGTAACCGTGGTCATCCAGCATGACCTTCAACGCAGGCACCAAGGCGCTGTAGTTCTGCAGCGGTTCGCCCATGCCCATCATCACCACATTGCTGATGATGCGATCTGAGGTCTTCAGGCGCTCGCGCAACACATGCTCGGCATGCCACAACTGGGCCAGGATCTCACCCGTGGTGAGATTGCGACTGAAACCCTGATGACCCGTCGAGCAGAAACGACAACCTACAGCGCAACCCGCCTGCGATGAAATGCACAGCGTGGCGCGGTCGTCTTCGGGAATGTAGACACTTTCAACGGCGTTGCCGCCGCCCACGTCGAACAGCCACTTGATCGTGCCGTCAGACGAGATGTGTTCGCTGATCACGGGCAGACGCTTGAGGGTGGCCACACCCTGGAGCTTGCCGCGCAGCGACTTGGCGAGATCCGACATCTGATCGAAATCGGTCGCACCCTTTTGATGGATCCAGCGGAACAACTGGGTGGCGCGGAAACGCTTTTCACCCAGTTGCTCGCAAAACGCGGTCAACCCCTCGAGGTCATAGTCAAGCAGATTGACGGCGTCCATACTTCTTCTCGAACAAAGAAACGGTCGACAGCGAATTAACGGCTGTAGACGTTCAGAGCGGGGAAGAAGAAAGCGATTTCGACGGCGGCTGTTTCAGCAGCGTCGGAACCGTGCACGGCGTTGGCATCGATGCTGTCAGCGAAGTCAGCGCGGATGGTGCCCTTTTCGGCCTTCTTGGGGTCGGTAGCGCCCATCAGGTCGCGGTTCTTCAGGATCGCGCCTTCGCCTTCGAGCACTTGCACGAACACGGGGCCGGAGATCATGAAGCTCACCAGGTCCTTGAAGAAAGGACGGGCAGCGTGCACAGCGTAGAAGGCTTCGGCTTCAGCTTGCGACAGTTGCACCAGCTTGGCAGCAGCAACCTTCAGGCCAGCGCCTTCAAAGCGGCTGACGATTTGGCCGATGACGTTCTTGGCAACGGCGTCGGGTTTGATGATCGAGAGGGTGCGTTCGATAGCCATTTAGTTCTCCTGATTCCCAGAAAAGATCTGCAGATTTGACAAAACCCAGCATTGTACTGTGCGTCAGTGACAGTGCCGAGCGTAAAAAGTATGCAAAGGCGCGATGTCAACGCGGGTTTCCCAGAGGAGTGCCCGCCTTGCTTCTCGCAATCCAAAATCAACGGCGACCGCGACCACCGCCACCGCCGCCACCTCGACGACCACCACCGCCGGATTTGCCGAAATAGGCATCCGCGCCGATGTAGCCCACGGAGGTCTGCAGCGGATCGGGTTGGCGAGGGCCATTGCCCTTCTTCTGACCGCCTTGATCCTGCTGATCAGGACGACCGAAGCCGGACGTGATGCGCTTGGAGCCCTTCACGAAACGCTTGTCGAAGGTCTGCTCCAGCGGGTTGGGGATGGGGCCAATGTGGTCCATATCCTCATCCATGTCGTGGCGAGGCGCCATCTGACGGTCTTGCTGACGGTCTTGCTGGCGATCTTGTTGCGGACCACGTGGCTGCTGGCGGTTGCCATAACCACCCTGGCCACCTTGACCGCCGCCCTGAGGACGACCGCCCTGGCCTTGCTGCTGACCACCACGGCCACCCTGCTTGCTCTTGAAGCCCTGCTGGCCTTGCTGGCCCTGCCCTTGGCCTTGGCCCTGCTGACCGCGCGGCTGATTCTTGCCGCCGCGACCCTGCCCTTGCCCCTGGCCTTGACCGAACTCCTGGCGATCCATGCCCGCCAGCGACTTCACGGCGCGCACATCAGATTCACCCAACTCAACCCATACGCCACGCTTGAGGCCACGTGGCAGCACGATGGCTCCGTAGCGCACGCGGATCAGGCGATTGACAGTCAGACCGACCGCGTCAAACAGCTTGCGCACTTCGCGGTTGCGACCTTCGGTGATGACCACGCGGTACCACTGGTTGACGCCCTCGCCTTCGCCCTTGCTGATGGACACGAACGAAGCCGACTGGCCCTCGATCTCGACGCCCGTCAGCAACTTGTTGCGAGCACCTTCATCCAGCGTACCCAGCACGCGCACAGCGTATTCACGCTCCACGCCGAAGCGGGGGTGCATCAACTGGTTGGCCAACTCACCGGAGTTGGTGAACAACAGCAGACCTTCGGTATTGAGGTCCAGACGACCGACCGACATCCACTTGCCGTTTTGCAGGCGAGGCATGCGCTGGAACACCGTCGGACGACCTTGGGGATCGTCGTGCGTCACCACTTCGCCCGTGGGCTTGTGATACGCCAGGATGCGAGCAGGCGGCGGCGCGATACGCACGCGGATCGGACGCCCTGCCACCTTGATGCGATCACCAAAGGAGATGCGCTGACCGATGTGCGCCACCTGATCGTTGACCTCGATGCGACCGTCTTCGATCATCTGCTCGATGTCACGACGCGAACCTACACCGGCCTGTGCCAGCACCTTCTGGAGCTTGGGGGCATCGGGCTCGGGACGCAGCACGCGCTTGTACGGGCCACTCTCTTCGGTCGCAGCCTCGGCCACTTCCTCTTCGTGCGTCTTGTCGAAATCGCCCGACAGCAACTCGGCAAACACTTCCGTGGCCTGCTCGGCGGCCATGGCCGCGCGACGAGAAGGACGTTGCTCGTCACCAGCATCACCCGACAACTCGCCAGAATCACCCTCACCCGATTCGATGTCGC
>NZ_SCTN01000320.1 GCF_004297345.1 Aquabacterium sp.
CAGCCAGGTCACGATCAAAGCACCCAACAGCATGTGCACCATGCCTACAGGTGCACCGGTCTATGTCAAAACAGGCACCCTGACGGTGACGACAACCACGTTCACCACAGGCGTCAATGCGACCTGTGTACCTGGCTCCAACCAGTTGACGACCATCACGTCAACGGTCACCAGCTACCCGTACCCGGGCACATCGACCAAGGCCACCGACCGCAGTGACTGCGCAGGCACAACCTGCACCTATGCGGAAGAGATGACCAACTATGCCAACTGGTGGGCCTACTACCGCATGCGCATGCAGATGGCCAAATCTGCTGCCAGCATCTCGTTCTCAGGCATCGATTCTCAACGCCGCATCGGCTACATGAGCATCAACAACAACACGGGCAGCGACTTCCTGAACGTGGCGGACGCATCCACGGCATCAGGCGGCCAAAAATCACAGTGGTATGCCAAGTTCGTGGCAGCCAAGCCCGGTGGCAGCACGCCCTTGCGCACGGCCCTGTCTCTGGCTGGGCGCTACTACGCAGGCAAGACCAGCAAGATCAACGGGATCACCACCGCCGACCCCATGCAGTACAGCTGCCAGCGCAACTACACCATCTTGTCAACAGACGGCTATTGGAACGAGTCCACCAGCCCTGTGAAGATCGATGGCAGTACCGCCATTGGTGACCAGGACAGTGCCAGCACGGTTGCGCGCCCGATGTTTGATGGCAACGCCGTCAGCAACACACTGGCTGACGTGGCCTATTACTACTACAACACCGACATCCGGGACTCGGCCTACAGCAACACGAATGGTGTACTGGGTTCTGATGTGGCCAACAACAACGTACCTGACAAGCAGCAACGCATGTCCACATCCACCGTGGGTCTGGGGGCGTCGGGCTTCATGCGTTTTCAATCGAACTACGCCACAGCCAAGAGCGGCGATTACTACGACGTGCTGCAAGGAACCACCACCAGCACGACCACAGCCGGTAACGGCATCTGCACCTGGCAAACCACCGGCCTGTGCAACTGGCCCAAGGCTGTCAGCAACACGCAGACCACCATTGACGATCTGTGGCATGCCGCCGTCAACGGTGGCGGCATCTACTTCAGCGCAGCCAACCCGGCCGACCTGAAGGACGGTCTCAAGACATTCCTGCAAAAAGTGGACGGCGCCACGTCCGACGCAGCGGCGGCCACCACCAGCAACCCCAACGTATCGAGCAGCGACAACTTCATCTTCAAGTCCACCTTCCGCTCGTCCGACTGGTACGGCGAAATGGCACGCTACACGATCGACATCAACACTGGCGCGCTGTCCACCGTTCCAGACTGGTCCGAATCCGGCACGCTGCTGCTGTCTGATGGCAAGACGAAAACCACGCCCTTGCTGGACAACCTGCTGTGGACATCGCGCCGAATCTTCACCTATAACCCAGCCGCAGCCAATTCGCTCATTTCATTCGATTGGACATCGCTGACCACGACCATGCAGGGTTACTTCAAGGTCGCGGCCATCTCGTCCCTGCAACAGATGTGCTCGTCCGGTACGGTGTGCCTGGATGCCAGCCTGCGCGTTGACAGCGACACCAACAGCACCACAGGTGCCGGTGGACTGAACCTTGTCAACTACCTGCGTGGTGACCGCACGAATGAAGGCCCCGACGCCAGCACCTACTACCGCCAGCGCACCCACGTGCTGGGCGACATCGTGGACTCGCAAGCGGTCTATGTGAAGGCGCCGCAGTTCAACTACGTGGACACGGGCTACGCCAGCTTCAAGTCGACCAATGCCTCGCGTCAATCCATGCTGTATGTGGGCGCCAACGACGGCATGCTGCACGCCTTCGACGCCACCACGGGCGCCGAGGTCTGGAGCTACATCCCCTCCATGCTGCTACCCAATCTGTACAAGCTGGCCGACAAGAACTACGCCGGCAACCACAACTTCTACATCAACGCCACGCCGCGCCAGGGCGATGTCTACTATGACGGCAGCTGGCACACCATCCTGGTCAGTGGGCTGGGTGCGGGCGGCCGCGGCTTCTTTGCGCTGGACATCTCCAACCCTGTGACCCCCAAGGTACTGTGGGAGTTCACCAACGACACAAGCAAAGGCACCGGCTACACCACCGACGCCGACATGGGCTACTCCTATGGCCAACCACTGCTGACCAAGCTGTCTGACGGAACCTGGGTCGTGATGGTGACCTCGGGCTACAACAACGTGTCACCCGGCGGCGGGCACGGCATCATCTGGGTACTCAATGCCAAGACCGGTACCGTCATCAAGAAGATCGATACCGGCGCAGGCAGCACCACGACCACAGTAGCCGGTTGCAGCGCCATCCCCTGCCCTGCTGGCCTGGCCAAGATCAGTGCCTATGTGGAAAGCGGCGGCACCAACAACACGGCCTTGCGCATCTATGGCGGCGACTTGCTGGGCAACGTCTGGCGGGTCAATGTCACGGGGTTGACCGGTGCTGGCGGCACGGCCGATGTGCAGCTGCTGGCCACGCTGGCCAACGCCAGCAACGTGCGCCAACCCGTCACGGGGCGCCCCGAGGTGGGCAATGTGAATGGCAAGCCGGTGATTTTCGTGGGCACTGGCGCCTACCTGGGTGTATCGGACGTGTCCACTACAGGTCAGCAATCCATCTACGCCATCCTCGACCCCTTGACCAGTGCAAGCGGCGCATCCGGTTTGTATGGCAGCCCACGCGGCAGCACATGCACCGCGTCCATCAAGACGAACTGCTTCGTCAAGCAGACCCTGATCGACAATGCCAGCAACATCCGCACAGCCACCAGCACCGTGAGCTACGCGGTGGACTTCACGACCATGTATGGCTGGTATGTGGATCTGCCGGAAACAGGCGAGCGCGCCAACACCGACCCGGACCTGCAACTGGGCACACTGGCCTACACGACCAACATCCCCAGTTCGTCCAATGCCTGTAGCGTTGGCGGATCCAGCTACATCAACTTCCTGGACTACCGCACAGGCCTGACGGTTCCCGGCGCAGACCGCATCGGCAACCTGCTGACCAACGGCTCCACCACAGCCCTGGCCACCGCCCCCACGCTGGTGCGCCTGCCCAACGGCAAGGTCATCAGCATCACCAACCTGTCGGACGGCTCGACCGTGACGACCAACACGCCGATCAGCGCCACCAATCTGCGCACGCGCCGTGTCTCGTGGCGCGAACTGATCAACACGAACTGAGGATCACGCCACTCAGCGCGACAAGGCCTCGTCAAGCACTTCCAGCCAGTGCTTGACGGGCGTGTCCGTACCAGACTGCAGGTGCACGATGCACCCGATGTTGGCGCTCGCAATCAGGTGCGGTTCGCAGGCCTGCAAGGCCTTGAGCTTGAGATCCCTCAACTGGCGCGACATCTCTGGCTGCAGCACGCTGTAAGCCCCGCCGGCGCCACAGCATTGATGGCTGTCCTGCACGGCCAGCTTGACCTCGAAGCCCAGCTCCCTCAAGCCTGATTCGATCGGCCCCGGTTTGGCTGCACTGCTGAGCTTTTGCGCATGACTCAAGCTGCACGGCGGATGAAAGGTGATCGCCCCCAGGCCGGACTGCGCCCGCTTGCCCAGCTTGCGCTTGAGCAAAGGCATCCAGTTGGCCAGCATCTCGCCAGGATCCTTGGCGATCGTCACGACACGTTTGGCCTTGTCGGCATAAGCCGGATCATCGGCCAGCAGGCTGTCGTAATCCTTGACCCAGGCACCGCACCCTGAAGCATTGATCAGCAGGGCCTCGACCGGCGTGGGCGAATCGATGTAGGGCCACCATGCATCGATGTTGCGCCGCGCCCTGTCTTTCGCACCATCGAGGTCACCCATGTGCCCTTGCGCCGCACCACAACAGGTGGACGATGACGCCACCACGGCACGGATACCGATGGCATCCAGAACGCGGGCCGTCGAGGCATCGATGTGCGGCCGCAAGCCCGGTTGCACGCAGCCTTTGAGCAGCAAGACGCGGCGTGCATGCAAACTCTTCTTGGGATCAGGCCAGGAGGGTGGCGCCATGGGCGCCGGCGCCGGCACGAACTCGCGCAAGGCGGCGGGCAACATGGGCCGCAGTGTCTGACCCAACTTCAGCGCGGGCGTGAACCACGGCGAGGGCATGAGCTTGATCAGGCCCCAGCGCAAGACGCGTTCGCGCCAGGGACGCTCAACTTGCGCGTCCACCACAGGTTGGCCGACGGCCAGCAGTTCGTGATACTGCACGCCTGATGGGCAGGTGCTTTCGCAATGGCGGCAGCCTATGCAGTGATCGAGGTGCTCCTGCGTGGTGCGCGTAGGCGTCTGGCCTTCGAACACCTGCTTCATCAGGTAGATGCGGCCGCGCGGCCCATCCAGCTCATTGCCGGTGAGGCGGTAGGTCGGGCAGGTGGCATTGCAGAAACCGCAGTGCACACACTGGCGCAGCACCTCCTGCGCCTTGGCGCCCTCAGGGGTGGACTGGTGTTGGGGAGCGAGCTGGGTCTGCATGTGGATGGGGGATCAGTCAGCGTGACGCAGGCTCGGACGCCCACAGGCGGCCTGTGTCAAACACGCCATGAGGATCGAACGCCTTTTGCACCTGCTCGTGCAGGCGCCGTTGAACCGGCGACCAGGCAGCAGGCGCCACAAGCGCACCTTGATTCAAAGACAGGAAGGCCTGAGCATGCCCGCCCGCCTTGGCCACCACCTCATGCACCGCCGCAGCGGGCGCAGGCGTGCACACCCAGCGCAAGCCACCGAACCATTCGGCAAGCAGCTCGCCGTGCAAACCCAAAGGCGCGGTGGTGGGCGGCACGGCAATGCGCCACAAGGTTACGCCGTGTTGGCCAGCCTGCATCACGGCCTGACGGGCACGCACGAAGAATTCATCGGTGTGATCCCGCACGCCCAGCCAGAAGGCCTCGGCCACGGGTGGGGCCAGCAGCTCGCCACGGCGTTCGCGGTACATGCCCTGAACGGCACTGGCCACAGCGGCCCGCGCACCACGCAAGCGAACCAGCAAAGTGCCATCCCACCACGCGGAGGCATCAATGGGCAAAGGCTGCGAAGCCCATTTGTTGATCTGAGCCAGCGCCTCGGCCTCGCTCACATCAAAGCGCATCGTGGCCGACACCATCGGCTGTGGCATCACCTTAAGCGTGACATCCACCAGCACGCCCAGCGTGCCCATGGAGCCGGCCATCAAGCGCGACAGATCAAAGCCGGCCACGTTCTTCATCACGGCGCCACCAAAGCGCAGCAACTCGCCACGCCCGGTCAGCACCGAACAGCCCAGCACATGGTCTCGCACGGCGCCGCGCGACACCCGCGCCGGCCCGCTCACACCACTGGCCACCGCGCCGCCCATGGTGGCATCGGCATCCTGCGTGGCAGCAAAAGTGTAGCGAGGCGGTTCGAACGCCAGATGCTGGTTCTTGTCCGCCAGCATGCCCTCCACTTCGCGCAAAGGCGTGCCAGCACGCACTCGCATCACCAATTCACTGGGCTCGTAGGACTCAATGCCCTGCCAACTGCGGGTATCCAGCAACTCACCTCGGGTGATGTCCCCCAGGTGATCCTTGCTACCGCCGCCGCGCACGCGCAGGCAGGCCCCACGCTGGGCAGCGTCGAGAATCTGCTCTACCCATTGGGAAGGAATGGTGCCCGCCGACGGATTGTCGGCTTGCGCGCTTGCGTCTTGTTCGGCCATGATGGCGGCAAGCATAAGGCAAGGCGCGCCCGGTCTTGCTTCTCCCCCTATCAGACAGGCTTTTTGTTAGCGCAGATCACATGAAAGTTGCAGCCCTGCAAATGGTGTCCACGCCGCACGTGGACGAGAACCTGGCGCAAGCACGCGCCTTGATCGCACAAGCTGCCCAGGCTGGCGCTGAACTGCTCGCCCTGCCCGAGTACTTCTGCCTGATGGGCCTGCACGACAAGGACAAGCTCCACGTCGCCGAGCCCCTGGCCGATGCTATCCAACCGGATCCCACCGCCGCGCCCATGCAGGCCATGCTGGCCCAGGCGGCGCGCGAACACGGTGTGTGGCTGATCGGCGGCACCTTGCCCATCCTCAGCCATGAGCCAGAGCGCGTGTTCAACACGGTGCTCGTGTTCAACCCACAGGGTGAGCGCGTAGCCCGCTACGACAAGATCCACCTGTTTTGCTTCGACGATGGCCAACGCCGCTATGACGAGGCCGCATCGCTCACGCCAGGCACACAGCCCGTGTCGTTCCACATGCAGGACAAGCAAGGCGAGTCATGGCACATCGGCCTGAGCGTCTGTTATGACCTTCGCTTTCCCGAACTGTTCCGCCAACTCGGCGCGGATCAGGCACTGGACCTCATCGTCCTGCCTGCCGCCTTCACCGACACCACGGGCAAGGCCCATTGGGAGTTGCTGCTGCGCGCCCGCGCAGTCGAGAACCTGTGCCACGTGCTGGCCCCGGCCCAAGGTGGCCCGCATGAAAACGGCCGGCGCACCTTCGGCCATTCACTGGTCATCGAGCCTTGGGGGCAGGTGCTGGCGATGCAGGTGGCAGAAGGCCCAGGCATCGTGATGGCAGGCTTGAACAAAGCCCATCAAACCACCCTGCGCACGCAGTTGCCGGCCTTGTCGCACCGCGTGCTGGATTGAATTGTCTTATTCCGGCAGATCCTGCCACTCGGCAATCACGGTGTTGGACTCCATGTTGCGCGAGGCATTGGGATTGAACAGATCCAGCGAATGGGCCTGCGTGCCTTCGCGAAAGTGCTTGCGGTCAAACAGCTTGAGCTGCGCTTCCATGGGCAGATCCGTGATGCACAGCACATTGCGACGAATGAGTGCGTCTATCAAGTCTTCCAGCACACGCAGGAAGCTGGCATCCAGTGTCGCGAACTGCTGTAAATCGCCGTCCACACCCATGAACTGACGCACCTCGGGGTGATCTTCCGGCAGCGTCTGCGCGCCCACCACCGGGTCCCGGTGCAGGCTGCGGATCTGGCCGGCTGCATCGCGCAATACATAAAACATGGTGGACCTCGTCGACAGGGCAGAAGCTGATATCCGCATATCGGCAAGGCTGTGTGCATTCTTGAGCGTGCGGCGGCCATTTTTCACGCTTTGGCATATCGGGCTGCATCACGCAGCATGGTCGGTGCGCACACAAGGAAAAAAAAGCCGCCGGCCCGAAGACCAGCGGCTGGAAGACGCCATCACACCAACATTCATTGGCGCCAAAGGAGAGAGCAGACTACTGCATCATCTGGAGAGCAAGGTCCAGGCCAGCCTCCTGCGCCGGCCCTTCCCTTCACGATGCTCAGAGTGTCAGCAGGTACTGCACCAGATTGGCGACATCCGAGCTCGACTTGGCACACCATGGGTGCGGCGCAGCCGGCATGCCGATCGGGCCGGATGCCCCCATTTCAGGCCCGAATTCCTTGCGCATCTTCTGGAAGTCCCAGTAGTAGTTGTTCGCGTCGAACGAAGGCACCGTGAAGTACTTGTGCCGCTCGACGAACAGGTTGCGCGCAGGCGAGGTCGCATCAAAGATATTGATCTGCTTGGCCTTGGGCACACGGAACACATCGCCTTTGCGATTCAGATCAGGCGCAGGCGTGGGCTGATCTGCCGTACCAGGTACAGGGCGAACAGGTGCATGCAAGGTGTAGTACTGGTTGTACAGCGCCGAACCTTCAGCGCAGCGATCTGGATGCACCAGATCCTCCAGATTGCGCACATGACCGTCGCTGAGCAGGCCGCGTGAACTCACCCAATACAGGTTGCGCAGATACGTTGCCCGGATGGATTGCTGCTTGGCCTGGAAGTCCGTCGGCGCAAAGAAGCGGCCAACCTGATTGAGCGGGATCATCCGCTCGTTGGTGTTGGCACCCACCTTGTCGGCGTGGCAGCTTGCGCAGTTCTGGTCATACGTGGTCTTGCCTTGTGCCACCGCACTGCTCACACCCGCATAAGCCTTCCAGCCGTTCTGCACGAAGCTGCCTTCGCTTGTGCTGGTGTTGCCTGTCTGCGCCAGCTTGCCGTTGGACTTGAGCCAGCGGAACAAGCCCACATTGCGCAGGTCATCATCGTTCTCATCCAGGGTGGACATATAGGCCGTCAGCGCCTTGAGCGAGGCCGCATCCATCGAACCCATGGCGCCATCTGGCTCCTCGGCGTGGATGTAAGAGCCCTCGAACCCCACATATGACTCGGTGTGCGACAGCGAACGGCGAATCGGCAGGTGGAAGGTCACGTTCGGGATCGCGATGGGAGAGAAGATGTAGTCGTTGTCGTACAGCGTGCCTTCGCCAGCCGTGCGCGTGATCGTGGCCTCTGCTGCGCCCGCGGGCATGTGATACAGCAGCGCGGTCTTGTCCACCATCTTGGAGCCAGAGTTCCAGCTGGGGCCTGGCTCCGTCCCCGAGATGTACGAGAACGTGCCCGTGGTCTGGCCAGTCTTGTCGCCCAGCACCGCCCACTTCATGGACCAGCCCGGATTGGGCAAGCCAGGAAAGACCTTGGTGATCGTGCTGCTGCCCTTGCCATAGCTGATGCGATAGCCGTGGCAGGACGCGCAGTTGAACCCGGCCCATGCGCCCTTGCCCAGCAGCGGGTGATTGGATTCGGCCTTGCGGTAGCCCACCCATCCGGTCGAGCTGGTATTGCCTTCAGTCAACTGAGGCCCGATGGCCAGCAGGCCGGGCGTCGGGTTGAGCTGCGGATAAGGCTTGAAGTACACATCGGTGTAAGCCTCGGCCGGCACTTCGCTCTGGTTGATCTTGTAAGCACCGAACAGCGCCAAAGGATCAGCCGCCTGGCGCGTATAAGGATCCGTGGCCTTGTAGCTGAGGATCTTGTCCCAATCCAGACTCTTGAACTTGTGGCTTAAGCCCAGGTTGTAGTCGTACGACCAGAACATCTGACGCCCAAGCTTGACCATCGCGGCAAAGCTGGCATTGCTCACAGTCACATCGATCGGCGTGATGGCTTTGGTCAGCTCCGACAAGGTTGAGACCACATCACAGTTCGGATTGACCGGTGCCGGCACGCGGTTGACCTGCGCATCGATCACGTTGTGCGGGCCCGACTTGATCAGCGAGTTGAGATAGCCCGTGCGCTTTTGCACCTGCAGCTTCAAAGGACCTTTGCTGGCGTGCGGCGGCACGCGGAACTGCACCTGAGTGTCAGACCAGGCCAGGACATCCTTGGGCCAGGTACTGCGCACCACACCCGTCTCGTAGTTGGCCGTGGAGATGAGATCAAGCTTCTGCTCATACATGACCAGATCGGTTTCCAGCACGCGAGCATTGCCGATCATGATCTTGCTGAAGTCGATATCGGTGCCTTGGCCAAAGCCACTGCCGATCAACGTGATCGTGTCACCAGGCTTGAGCGAGGGCGCAGCATTGTTGGCGCCCGCCGTCCACACCAGCGCCCCGTTGACCAGCATCTGCTGAACCACAGGCGTGCCGAAGTTCTGGGCCGATGCGGCGCGTTGCTGCTCGCGTGCCGCGTTGAAATTGCAGATGGTTTCCTGGTTGGGAAAGGCCGGCGCTGCCTGGGCGCTCACCCATTGCGCGGCCAGGGCGATGGTGCCCAGGACAGGTGCCCACGCCGTGCGCGTGCATCCCCTTGAAATTCGATGTGCTCTGGCCATGGTCTTCTCCTCAAACTGGTCATTGCCGGTGAACAATGGCGCCATGTTCGCCAAGCAACCCGGCTCGCCATGTCACGGCAACGACAAATCAGGGAAAGACCTCAGAGGCCTGTAGCGGGAAGAAGCCGGCGTGCACCAGCATGCGCCGCTCGACCGGCGTGAGCGCGGCCGCTTCAACCAGCGCAACGAGGTCCAGCACCTCGATCAAGCCGTATGACAAGCGGATCACGCCGCGCTCTTCCAGTGCCCGCAGCAACTGGTTCACCGTCTGGCGCGACAAGGCCACCATCAGCGCCAACTGGGTCTGCTTGATCGTCAGCTTGCAGCGCCCGACCTCGCCCCCCGTGACGGCGCAATAGGTCAGCCAGACCAGGCGCCGCGCCAGGCGCTCGGCCGGCTGCACGATGGACAGATCTTCCAATGCGATGAAGGCCATGCGCACCTTGAACGCCATTAGCTTGCCGAAATGGCGCCACCACAGCGGCTGCGCGTCCAAAATGACATCCAATGTGCCCAGCGGCACGAACAACAAGGCCGTAGGGCCCACGGCCACCGCATCATGCGTGCGTGGCAGGCGATCAAACAGGGCAATCTCGCCAAACCACATGGGAGGCTCGATGAGCGAGAGCATGGCCTCCCGGCCATCCCGTGTCACACCCGTGATGTGAAAGCCGCCATCAAGCACGGCATACAGGCCGTCAACCGGCTCGCCGCGCAGGAACAGGGTTTCGCCATCACGCAGTGTCTTGATCATGCCCTGCGACATCAAGGCATCCGCCAGCGCCGAAGGCACTTGAGACAACCAGATGTCGCTGAGCAGGAGTTCGCGTTGGGCCGCAGACAGATTTGCCATGGACGGCGATCATGCCTACATCAGTCGGCACAGCCTGTCAGCATCGCGACATTCGAGGGAAAGACCGGAGAGTCAGGCCGGATCCGACGCCCGCCCCTTGGGCCCACCACCCTGCAACTGGCTGAGGATGCGCTTTTCATTGGTCGATACGCCGGCGATCTCCATCAGGCGCACGCGATCCAGCACCTCGATGCGGCCATAAGCCACGCGCAGCACGCCCTGATCCTGCAAGGCCTGCAGCACCTGGTTGGTGGTCTGGCGGGACAGCGACAGCATCAGCCCCAACTGAGTCTGACTGATGGGCACCACGCACACGCCCTCATTGGGTGTCAAAGCCGAAGCCTCGACCAGCCACACCAGACGGCGAGCCAGACGCGCTTCAGCGGGCAGCAAGGCCAGGTCTTCCATGCTGATGAAGGTCAGGCGCAAGCGCAGCGCCATCAAGACGCCCAGCTCGCGCCAATAGTGAGGCGCGCGCTCCAGCAAGGCCAGCAGCTCCTTCTGCGGGATGTGCAGCAACTTGACGCCGCCCTCGGCCATCGCGTTGTGTGTGCGGGGCAGGCGGTCAAACAAGGCGATCTCGCCAAACCAGCTGGGCGCATCCACCAGCGACAAGATGGCCTCCTTGCCCGCTTCCGTCACCCCGGACACCTTCAAGGTGCCTTCCAGGATGGCGTACAGCCCATCGGGTGCATCGCCCCGAAAGAACAGGTGCTCGCCATGCTTGAGCCGGCGCGGGGTGGCCAGGCTCAGCAGGTCATGCTCGAAATCCTTGGGCACGCTGCCGAACCAGGGGTCGGCACGCAACAACGCCAACACATCGGGCGTAATCCATTCACGCATGCGCGCAGCCTTTCAATGCAGCTCAGAGCTGTCCGTAAGAGTGAAGCCCTGACAGGAACATGTTGACGCCCAGGAAGGCGAAGGTCGTGACGACCAGGCCCACCAGCGCCCACCAGGCCGCAAAGGTGCCACGCAAGCCTTTCATGAGGCGCATGTGCAGCCAGGCCGCGTAGTTCAACCACACGATCAGGGCCCAGGTTTCCTTCGGGTCCCAGCTCCAGTAGCCACCCCAGGCTTCGGCCGCCCAGAAGGCGCCCAGAATCGTGGCGATCGTGAAGAAGGCAAAGCCCACGGCAATGGCCTTGTACATGACGTCATCGGCCACCTCAGGCGCGGGTGTGCGCTCGTTGATCCAGTCTTTCGCCATGATCACCAGCGAGAAGAAGACCACCAGGCCACCCACCATGCGACCGGCCTTGCTCACGGCGGCCATGTTGTCGGCCGACAGATCACCGAACAGCGCAAAACCCAGCAGAGGCAAAGCAATGAAGGCAACGGGCAGCCCCACCAGGCCCTTCCACAAGGCAGCCTTCTCAGCCGTCTTGAGCAGGTAAGCCAGGGCCACCATGGCTGACAGTGCAAAGGTGCCATAACCCACGAAATTGGCCGGCACGTGGATCTTCATCCACCAGCTTTGCAAGGCCGGCACCAGAGGCTGGATCTCGCTGGCGCCGCGCACCAAGGCGTACCACAGCAGGAAACCCACAGCCGCGCTGACCACCAGCATCACAAAAGCACCCAAGGAACCCAGCGACTGTCCAAGGCGCTCGAATCGGTCTTCGTAATAGAGCCAGAAGATGGTCGTCAGCCATGAGAACAGCACGAACACTTCATACAGATTGCTGACCGGGATGTGGCCGATATCGGGCCCGATCTGATGGCTTTCGAACCAGCGCACCAGGGTGCCAGTCAAGGCCATGAAGACACCCGCCCAGGCGATGCGTGCACCCAGACGGGCCCCGGTGTCGCTGCGCGTGATCACGCCGATCCAATAGAAGATCGTGCTCATGAAGAACAGCACGCTCATCCACAGAATGGCGCTCTGGCTGGACAGGAAATACTTCAGCCAGAACACCTGATCGGCCTTGGCCAGGTCCGCGCCGTAATCGTCCGTGGCGCGCATGTACAGCGCAGCCGCCCCCCACGTTGCCAGGCCCGACAAGATCATCAGCAAACGCAAGGGCCGCCAGAACCAGCCCAGTCCCACCAGGCTGGGAATGGCCACAGCCAGGATGCCTTTTTCGTACACATCCATGGCGTTGCCGAAGGATGTGAAACCCCACACGCCCGTGGCCACCACGGCCAACGCGAAAAGCCAATCCGTCCAGGGGCGCTGCGCCATCGAAGGCGTGCCCATGGGGGGCTGGGTGGAAGTCGAGGTGCTGCTCATCTCATGCATCCTTGCAAATCATCTGTCTTGGCCCTTGTCTGGGCTCGTGGGGCCCAACACCGCATCACGCAGGCGATTGAACTCACGGTCGGTATCCAGCGTCTGGCGTGTGGATGACAAGGCCATGCTCACACGCGTGCCGCCCTGGCCATCATCCTGCAACCAGACCCACACACGGCGTTCACGGACGTAAAGCATCGAGAAAACGCCAATGATCAACAGCATGCAGCCCAGATAGACCACGTTGCGACCGGGGGTACGCGTGACCTGGAACACGCTGGCCTGCTTTTGCTCGAAGCCTTCCAGCGTCAGGAGCATGGGCGAAGGGTAGAACATCGAATCCGAGATTGACAGCACGGCCTGCGTCATGAAGGCCCGTGCAGACTCCTGCTCGGGCGACTGTTTGCTCAGGCCGGCGCGCTCGCGGCTGATGTTCCACAACTCGAACATCGCGCCATTGAGGATGCGGATCAACGTTGACGAGGTGTGCTCGCGCTGATCGGCCGGCACCACCTGCTCGATGAAACTCGACAGGGCCTGCAACCCGCCATTGGTGACGCCTGCCGGCAATGCTGCGCCCTGCTCGGACTTGAGCTGCACCGCGCCCGCAAACAGATCCAGCGAGCGCTGCGCCGAGGTCGTCAACTGCTGCACCAGTTCGGGCTTGTCAGCTGGTGCAGCACCTTTGCCAAAGCGCTCGGCAGCTTCTGTGCGGGCCTTGGGGTCATTCAAGGCCTGGCGCAAACGCATCCAGCCCTGCATGCTCATGTTCTCGTCGGCTGGCACACGCAGATAGCGGAAACCTTCAGCCAGGTTGTCACGCACGCCCCACAGGAACAGCGCCTGGCCATCAATCTGCACGGGCGCCATGTAGTTCTGGAACTCACGCGCCTGGCCTGCTGCATCGCGCAATTTGTAGGTGACCGAAGGGCCGATGTTGACCAGCTTCTTGTCGCCAGGCGGCTTGGCGCCAGAGCCCAGATGCTTGCTCAACTCGGCCAGGTTCACGCCCCGCACGTCGTTGCCGGCACTGGCCGCACCTTCTGGCGTGCGCTGGGCCGATACCAGGTCTTCCACATTGATCACGCGCAGGCCGGTCACTTCCAGGCGCACATCGGTCGAGGCCTGGCCATTGGCAGCCATGTGCATCAACTGGGGTTCACCGCCCACAGCACCGTCGATTGCGCTCACCCCCTCGTCGTGCATGCCGATCAGGTTGTGCGGCTTCAGGTGCACGATCGAGCCACCATCTTCAAAGCTGGACTGGAAGATCGTGACGCCGCCGTAGGTGACCGGGTGATTCACTTCCACCGTGAACGGCCTGGACACCTTGGCCTTCGCATCGTGGATGATGATGTCACTGGCAAAGCGCTTGGGCATGCCCGTGTTGTAGTAGTCAACCGTGAACTTCTTGAGCTCGATATCGAAAGGCAAAGGCTGCACCAGCATGCCCTGCTCCAGGGTGATCACGGCAGCATTGGTGCGCTGCCCTTCCGGCACGAACAACTGCGCTCGGTAGGCCGGGTTGTTTTCGTTGAGACGACTGTGCTGGCTTTCGACACCGCCCTTGAAGGGCTTGAGATCTTGCAGCCAGGCTTGCGCCTTGATGATCAGATCGCCATCGAACAAGCCGCCCAGGCACACCAGCACGATGGCCGAGTGGGCGGCGATATAGCCCAGCTTGTTGATGGCACCCAGGCGCGCGGCGATCATGAAACCAGCTTCGCCCTTGGCCGATGCCTCGCGCTGCTGCGTCTTGACGGACCAGCCTTGCAAGGCCAGTAACTGAATCACCTGCTCGCGCATGGCCTCCAGCGGTTGGCCCACCACGCCCGCCGCCTTGTGCGGAAAGGCCTGCAACGCCTTCTCGCGGATGTATTCCTTGTGCGTGCGCCAGTCGGCCAGGATCTTGGGCGTATTGCGCGCAATGCACAAGCTCGTCGAGATCACCAGAAAGGCCAGGATCACCAGGAACCAGTAGGTCCCGTACACGCGGTACAGCCCCAATGCACCAAAGACCTCGGCCCAGAACGGCCCGAACTGGTCCACATAGTTGACGAAGGGCTCACCCTGCTTGACCACCGTGCCAATGGCCGACGCGATGCAGATCACGGTCAGCAGCGCAATCGCAAAGCGCATGGACGCCAGCAACTCCATCAACTCACGCCCTGGCTCGCGTTGGGGGCGCTGTGGGCTCGGCGGCACCGGCTCACCGGGAGGGACAACTGCAGCGGTCATAGGTTCTGATCTGACTGAAGGCTCACTATAGCGAGGCGCGCCTCGCCGGAAAGTCGCGCCAACGACCTCTTCCACTGGTGGAAACGTGAAGCCCAGGAAAGCAAAAGGCGGTCAGCCCGATATCGGGCCTCCCGCCTTGGCAGTGAACGCCGACGCGCCAGATGCACGTCGGCAAGGGCATCAACGCAGACCGGCGATGTAATCGGCCAGTGCTTCGATTTCCTTGTCGCTCAGGTTGGCAGCGATGCTGCTCATCTGGACGTTGTTGGTGCGATCACCTTGGCGGAAGGCTGTCAACTGAGCCTTGATGTAGTCGCCATGCTGGCCAGCCAGACGTGGGTACTGAGCAGGGATGCCAGCACCGTTGGGGCTGTGGCAGCCGGCGCAGGCAGGCACGCTCTTCTTGGCGATACCGCCGCGATAGATGCGCTCACCGGCGGCAACCAGTTCAGGGCTCTTGGCGACGCCGTCCTTGGCCTTCTTCGTGGCGTAGAAGGCCGCCACGTTGCGCATGTCTTCAGGTGTCAGGGCACCGGCCATGCCATTCATGATGGGATTCTTGCGCTTGCCTTCCTTGAACTCGGTCAATTGCTTGACGAGGTATTCAGGGTGCTGGCCTTGCAGGATCGG